>NZ_JBFWMI010000033.1:29320-30968 GCF_050251695.1 Macellibacteroides sp. | reverse complement strand
CCCTCTTCTGGCGCTCTTCCTTCAAAACAAGCCGAAGGAAATAGTATACCCAATATCTTTTTCTTTTCCTTGGATGGCACTAGTCCTCCGAATGCATTGAAACGCAATGTTCCGGTATTTTTAAATCCTACGCTTGCTTGTATCACCGGCGCGTAGGTAAGATTGCTGATGGATGCCATCTCTTTACGATCTATGAACGGTAAGAGGTTAGGCAGGTTGTATGCTCCAATAGTGGAGACCACCTGACTTGCATGATAGGTGTGTTCTCCATGAGGAGTATTATACTTTATTTCCCATTTTCCGTTATGGGGTAAAATAGTTACATTATCTGCTTGTAGCGTAATATGTTTGCTCCCGATCGCTTTGGTCAGGGCTTCAGCCAGATTACCTAATCCCTGACGTGCAGAAAAAACTTTTTTGCTGGCAAGAAGATCTCGTTCAGTTTTAGGGATTTTAGCTTTAGCAATTGTTCCACGGATAAAACTGCCATATTCCTGTTCCAGATTATAAAGCTTGGGAAGGGCATACCGGGTTATCAGTGTATGTGGATTGCCGGCATACACTCCGGACAGAAATGGGTCAACTGCATAATCTACGAAAGATTGTCCCAAACGTCGGGCAGCCAGTTGGGCTACAGATTCGTCGGGATTGGAACCTTTACTCCGAAAAGGTTCACCTAAGATTCGGAACTTGTCTTTCAATGTAAACAGAGGGGTGGTAACAGCACTAAGTAATCCGGAAGGTAACTCACGGAATCGATCTCCTTTCCAGATAAGGCGTCGTTTGGATTCCTCTTTTGCGGTTTCGAGTTCGCAATGGGGTGAAAGCGCCGCGAACAGTTCGGCTACTTCAGGGTAAGATACCACTCCGGTATTTGGTCCTGATTCGTATATAAAATCGTTTTCTTTATAAGTATGTATTTGTCCTCCAGTACGTGCAGATGCCTCAAGTATATGGACTGATATACCTCTGCGTGTAAGGTAAAATGCTGTGGTCAGCCCCGTGAGACCTGCCCCTATTACAACTACTTGTGCTGATTTTGCTTCCATCGTCATACAGGTTTGGAAAATGATTTAGTTGTATGTAGCATCAGCTTGTCCAATGAAGCAGCTACATTACGCACAAATATAGTACCTTTTGGAGTAAGTTGTATATTATGTTCGCTCCATGTGATAAGTCCATCAGACGCAAATTCATTCATCCGTTCCGGATTGAAAGCTGTGGCTGCCCGGTAGGTTTCGGATGATATACCGGCTTGTCTGGCCAGCTCCTCCCAATCAAGAGAGCCGTTACACATGAGTGATTCAATGGCTTCACGGGTGAGTTGTTCCTCGTAAGAAAGAGAATATCCCTTGGTTACTGCAAAGCCTCCCTGGTTGATTGTCTCTATGTAAGCGGTAATATCTTTTATATTCTGACTATAAGCTGTGGATAGCTGACTGATTCCCGTAACACCGAAGGCATAAACTTGTCCGGTAGTTCTGCGGGTGCAGTATCCCTGAAAATTGCGGTGAAGCTGCTTCGTTTGTAGAGCAGTAAAAAGTTCGTCGTCCGGTCGTACAAAGTGGTCCATACCCACGGCTTCGTACCCGGCTTCTTTAAGAAGTTGCCTTGCCGTGTCGTACATATTGCTTTTTTCTTCTCCGGC
>NZ_JBFWMI010000033.1:24293-29220 GCF_050251695.1 Macellibacteroides sp. | reverse complement strand
ATTATAGCCTCTTCGTATGTCTTGTTGTTGAAGGCATCCGAAAAATAATTTGCAGGCGGATAACTTGTATATCTTGGTACAGGTACATTATATTTTTCAAGCAACAGGTCTGTCATTTTGTTTGTCCCTTTTTAAAAAACAGTAATATGAATAATAAGGAGGTAGTTGCCAGCACTACCTCAAATAAAAATACTCCGTGATAACCAGCATGGTCTCCTATCTTACCACTCACAATAGCCATACACATACCGCTTAGATGCGTAATTACGGTCTGTATCGTAAAATCAGTTCCTTCGCGTCCTTCCCGTACGCTATCCATGGCTGTTGTATATACAACGATGGTTGCCATTCCGTAACTTCCCCAAAGCAAAAAGATCCCGATATAAAGCATCAGGGTGGTGGGAGTACAGTAAGAGAGACACATGAAATAGAGCGTGGCCAATAGAATACAAACCGAGAATAGAATCCGGCTACGGTATCTGCCTATGCGACGAAGGATGAATCCTCCTGCAAAAGAAGATGCGAATGCTACAGAAGTTCCGGCTACACCACTCATAATCCCGATTTCCTGCATATTGTATCCCAGATCTACCATGTATGGTTTTAGCATAGCCAATATGCCGATGAGCCCAGCGTAGTAAAGGAATAGAAAAACTATTTGTTTCCAGATACCTTTTTGAGTAAAAAAGTAATAAAAGTCCATACGTTTTGCTTTTTGAGCAGGACTCTTTTCTTTGATGGCGATTTCTTTATTAAAAAGAAGGGGTGCTAATGCTATGATTACAAATACGGCAAGACATGGAAGCAGGCTATTCCATCCGATCTGTTTGAAAAGAAGCAGAAGGGCTCCTCCACCCAACATGGCTCCTGCAAAGCTCCCCATCGATTGCATGCTGTTAACCAGACTTTTGTCTTTTCTGCTAAATGAAAGAACAGCAAGTGCATCGGTGGCGATGTCTTGGGTGGCTGATGCTACAAACGAGATAATCACCAATACCAGTATGGTTGTAAAGTTCTCCTTGAAATCAAGAAAGGCAACCGAAAATATAAGAACAGCATAGATGAGTTCCGAAGAGAAGATCCATTTCTTATAATGCGAAACGGTAACACAGTTTCGATCTACAAGGGGTGACCAAAGAAATTTGAGAATCCAGGGAAGTTTTATCAATTGTAATAAGCCTATGGAGGCAAGCGAGAAATTTTCCTGCCGCATCATAACAGGAATAACCGTTGAGAAAAAACTCATAGGTATACTCTGTGCGATGTAAAGACAGAAAAAAGTAACCAGTTTACTGGTTGTAGGTTTAAACCACATGGATTCTCTATTAGAAGTTCAACGTCAGATTTCCCCCAAAGGTAACAGGTTTTCCTTTCTGAGCAAAGGAGTTTCCGCCGCTTTCGAAGTAAAATGCCGTATATTCTGTTCCTGTGAGATTTTTTCCCCAGATAGAAGCCGTCAATGCCCCTTTCATGAAAGAGACTTTACCGTTCCATATACCGTAATATTTTTGAAAGGCTTCGTTGCTTTCACTCCAGTAGAGTTTCCCAGTTCCGCTATAGGAGATATTCATCTGAATGCGATCCAGTAAAGGCGATTTTACACGGAACAAATAATCGGTTCCCACAGAGAATGTCTGAGACGGAACAAGTGGTAGCTTTTTTCCTGCATAATCCAATGTGGCGCTACGTTGATATTCTTTAAAAGTGGCATCAGTATAACCATAGGCAACGTTAAACATAAATCCGTTACATACATTAGCCTGGAGAGCGAATTCAATTCCCTTGCTTTCTGATCGTCCTGCATTTTTTAGCATGGAACCTTTTCCACTGGGTAGCGGTTGGTAGATTTGCTGGTTGCGCCAGTCAATATAGAACAGGCTTAACTCGGTCTTAATGCGGTTTTGCCAAAAGTTAAGTTTAGTTCCTGCCTCGTAGTTCCAACTGTATTCCGGTTCAAAAGAACGGTCTTCATCTCTTTCGAAGGAGGTGTTGAATCCCCCCGATTTATATCCTTTGGATACAGTGGTATATAGCAGTTGACTCCCAGAAAAGGTATATTGAAGTGTAGCTTTGGGGGTGAGCTGACGAAATGTGAGCTTACTTTTAAAGCTGTCAGTCATACCGGTTGTGTTATTCATGCTTCGATATGCTTTGTAATCGGTATGTGCCTGTTCCCAATCATAACGAATACCCAGTGTAAGAGAAAGTGCGTCGGTAAAAAGTTTATCGATAGTGGACTGGTGATAGAGGGCGAAGCCATAAGTGGGTGAATCGTAAACTTTATGGGTAGACATACGCTGGAGTTTGTAATCCATGTCGACTTCGTTGTCCATTCCCTGATAAAAACCAAAGGCTCCGAATAACCACTTATAATTAGTCTGAGTTACAGCCTTAATATTAAGTTCTTCCGAAAGCATGTTTTGTTCTTGCTTTTGTATCACATAATATTGGTTTTTTGTGGAAAAGTCTTGATCTACTCCTTGTCTGTCTTTAAGATATTGAAATGCAGTTTGTGAACTCAGCCAAAAACGGTCTGTTTTGTAATCGACTGTGGCACCTGTATTGGACAGAGTTCGTCGGTAAGAACTGAAGTCGTTGTAGTTGACTTGCCCCACACTATTGGTCTCTTTGTTGTAAAGCGCGTAGGGATAACCTCCTTGATCAGAGTGATCCAGACTGGTCATCAGCTGTATTTTGAGTTTTGGTTGCAATTGCCACTCCAGGCGAATTCGTCCGGATCCACTGTCTTGTGTATCGGCATTTTCGCCGGTAGCCAAGTTGTTGAAATACCCATCCGTATGATTATAGTTGCCGGATATGGCATAGCCCAGATTGTGGGTTAGTTTTCCATAGTGTGATGCCGATGCTTGTCGTTGTCCATAATTACCGGCCATCAGGGAAAGACTGCTCCCTTGCCATTCCAAGGGTGATTTAGTGAAAACATTTATAATACCACCCATGGTGTTCCGTCCGTATAGAGTACCTTGTGGACCGCGTAATACCTCGATACGGTCTATTTCACTGAAATCAAAATCGAAGGCCGACTTCTCAAAATATGGTATTCCATCTACATACAACCCCACGGACGGGGCATTAATCTTCGATCCAATTCCTCTGATATATACCGGAGATGTAAGTTTGGAGCCGTAATCGGGGATGAACAAATTGGGCACAAGCGCACTAAACTCCTTGATCCCGGTAATATTCCGGTTTACAATCCCCGTGCTGCTGAATGCAGAAGCCGAGATCGGCTCCATCCGGTAAGATTTATTCTGTTTGAATGACTGAACTACTACCTCGTCTAAAAAGATACTTCGGGAGTTCAATGTGTCAACCTCTTCCGCATGGAGCTGTAGTCCGAAAGAAAGAATACATATTGTCAGAAAAATGAATTTGTTCATACGTTAGTTATTATTCCTGTATTTACAACTCAGGCCGATATATACCTATATCAGCCCGAATAATTTTGTTTTCGATTTCAGAAGGCCACCGATACTTCAGCGCCTACCTGGAACGGTTTTCCCTTTTGCATATATGGATTCCCAAATGATTCGAAATAGAACGCGGTATAATCAGCATCCAACAAGTTGCGAGTCCATACATCCAGTTTTATATTTCCTTTACGAACTCCGACTTTGGCATTCACAGTACCATAAAAGTCTTGTCCGATATCATTTTTTTCGGTCCACCAAATCTTTCCTGCACCGGAGTATTGAGCTGATGCTGTAAACTGATCAAGCCAACAATTATTTAGTAGCTTGGAATACTGTAATCCAGCACTGAAGGTGTGAGAAGGAGTGTAGGGAATATGATTTCCCTTATAGTCGGTCCGGATAATTTCAGAACCTTGTTTTTCTTCATGGAAATAGTTCCGGAAAGTGGCATTTGTATATCCATAGTTGATGTTGGCGGTGAGGTTAGAAGTAATACGGGCCTGGATAGTTGCTTCTGCTCCCAGACTTCTTGCTTTTCCTCCGTTCGTTATCATTCGACCGTTGCCGCTGTTTACAAATTTAGTGAGTTGAATGTCACGAAGATCCATATAGAACAAGGTGAGTTCTGCTGTTAATCTTTTGTCGATCAGTTCACTCTTGATGCCTGCTTCATAGTTCCAACTGTATTCTGGTTTGTAGGATGCAACATCTTTAACCGGAGAGGGTTCTACTGCCATTTGTGGAGCATAGGCACTCATCAGGTCATATTTAAGCTGATCTTGAATCAGGTCAGCAAACATCTGTACGTTGTAACCTCCCGCCTTATACCCTCTTGCTGCCGAAATATAAGTAAATGTACGTGGGGTACATTCATACTTGAGCGAGATTTTGGGTAGAACCTGCCATGAGTCTTGGTTAATACTTCCATCCATAACGCTTGTTGGAAGTTCGGGCAAGGTAATCATCGGCATACCCGGTGCCATCTGCATACCAAAATGCATACTTGCTTCAGAGTGGTAATCCATCTCAGCCTTTTCGTAATCCAGTCTGATACCGGCGGTAAGAGATAATCCTTCTGAGAACAGATTGTTTATCGTGGATTGGTGGTAAAGTGCAAGTCCGTAGGTTGGAGTATCAAACGATCCCGGAATGTAGATCTGTTCATCCAGAATGATAAGTTGAGGCATCCGTGGGATACTCGCTTTAAGCCGGTCAAACACAGATTGAAGCACAGTTTTTACACCATCTTCCTTGAATGTTACCGGACCATCCGTATGCAGATCGTCGTAAAACCCATACAAGCCAACAGACCACTGGTAATTAGTCGGTTGGTTAGATTTTAGGGCTATTTCCTGACTGAATGCGTTTTGTTTCTGCTTTTGGTTGAGTGTGAAGATAGAAAGTGGAGAAAAGTCCTGATCCATATTCATGTTGTCCTTCAGATGCCGGTAACCAGTTGTGCTACTTAGAGTGAATTGATTGGACTTGTATTC
>NZ_JBFWMI010000033.1:0-24193 GCF_050251695.1 Macellibacteroides sp. | reverse complement strand
GATTGTCCGCTGTTACGAGTCCCGATGCCCCGGATATATACAGCCGAAGTCATTTTGGATCCATAATCAGGAATAAAGAAGTTCGGTACGTAGCTGCTGAGATCTTTTACCGATTCAATCTGATTTCCTCCAATAGTCTGCGGAGAAAGTATTGTTACGGATCCGGGAAGTTTCCGTAGGTTATTTGTTTCTTTGGTTGATGAGGTTACTACCACTTCATCCATGTGGTAGATTCTAAGAGTATCGGTCGCATTGTCTTGTATTGCTTTCGCATCACAGACAATAAACAAACCTGCAAGGTACAAGGCGAATAAATATAGTTGCTTCATTGTTTTTTGATATTGAATTTACACGCAAAGGAACAAAAAGCAACATTTATCTACAATCACTATTTGTAGTGATTTTAACGTATAACTTCTTTTCGAAGATTACCCATTGAATCGAATGCTTTTCTGCATGAAAATAACAGTGTAAGCACATTTGTGATTAGAGATGATACAAAGATGGTGAGCATAATCAGAATCTGATATTTTATGGCTACCGATGGAGAACTTCCTCCCAAAATCTGTCCGGTCATCATCCCTGGCAAGGACACCAGCCCCATAACGGCGATGGTTGCTATGCTTCGATTCATTGTAACGCGGATGGCTTCACGCATAAAAAGAGCCAGAGCTTCAGTTCTGCTAGCTCCATTAGCCAGAGCAAAACGATAAGTTGTCTGCTGCTTACTTATCCCTTTGTAGAAATTGTTGAGGGAGACAACCATATCTGCCAGTGTGTTGCCGATAAGCATACCTGTGATTGGAATGAAGTATCTTGCATCAAAAATAAAGTCCAGTTTAAGCACGATGCCCAACAGATAAAGATCTACAACGGATAGACTGATTAACACGGAAGCGAAAACAGGCAGCAAAAATAATTTTCGGGACAGCTGTGCCCTGTCGATTACTGTGAAGGCGGTTACTGCAATCATAATAAGCACCCATACAAGGTTAATTACCCAGCTGTTAAGTGTAAATATGAATTCAAGATAGGTTCCAACCATCAACAATTGAATTGTCATCCTACCAACAGCCCAAAGGGTATCTTTAATTAATCCGGTTTTATAGTATGTGAATATTAAAATTGGGATAATCAGTAGTAAGTAACCGCTAATCAGATTAATCCAGCTAATATCTTGTGCACCCATCTGTTATAATTTTATTTGTGTATCCATTAACTCTATCCACCGTAAATCGTGTGAGGCAGATATAATCGTTGTTTCCTTAAATGAGCCAATAAGCTTCGCAACTGCAACAGCCGAATCGTCGTCTAGAGCCGAAGTTGGTTCATCCAATATCATTATCGGCTTGTTGAGCAAAACAACGGAGGCTAATCCGAGACGTTGCTTTTGTCCTCCCGAAACTTCTGATAATTTTTTTGAAAGAATGGATTCGTCTAAAAGCAACAACTTTAGCACTTCATTAATTTTGTGCTTATCAGGTTTCAGGTGCCGGTTATTTTTAAACTCGAAAGGATAGTAAATCAAATCCCCCACTGTGTCTAGATCGAGCGATAATTCCTGAGGCAGGTACGAAATTTCCTGGCGGATTTTGTTTATTGTTGCCGGTGATAATAGCTGATTATTGATCCTTATTTCTCCACAGGCAAGAGGAACAAATCCCATAAGAGCGTTTAGTAAAGAACTTTTACCAGATCCGGATGGACCTGTGAAGACTGCCTTTTCGCCTTTTGATACTTCAAGATTAAACTCCCGAACAGGTTGCTCTTTTTCGTAGCGAATAGTTGTCCCAATAAATTGAATCATATTATATGTTTATAAATCGATATCTTCTGCTGAAATTATTCCATGCATAATGGCATAAAATATAAGTCCGCTCACTGTCTTTATTCCAAGTTTTGCAGTAATATTTTTCCGGTGTGAGAGGACTGTGTTCAGACTAATATTTAGTTTGTCGGCTATTTCTTTGTTAATTGTTCCTTTTACAACGAGTTGAAGAACTTCCACCTCTCTTGCACTAAGCTCTTTGTTGCCTTCGCCGGTCCCCAAATTAGTAACATCGTTTTCAAATAGTTGTTGTATTAGTTCGATAAGAGTTTCCAAGGGAGCCCTTACAGTGAGCAGATTAGTGTAGGCCGACTGACTTGCACCACAAAGTGGACAATCGCTTAAAATAACGGTTTTGCTTTTTCGTGGCAAAAAAAAGTCCACATTGAGTACAAATGTCTCTGAAAGTGTAAAGTAGTAGTCGAAAATATCTCCTCCCGTAGCCATAAAGGATTCGTAGGTTGAGAAGCAATTCGTTTCAACCGGAGCAAAATACTCTGTTAGAATGCTTTGTAGACCCGATGACTGTAAAGTGTCGGGCAGAATGATGGCTATACGCTTGGTGTGATACATAATCGGCTCTCTTATTTACATAATTGTTCCATCGCAAGCGCCATAGGAGCAAGAATACGGTAGCGGATGCGATTGTGTTGCTTGATGTCTTTCTCCAGGCTTTGAATGGAGAATATTACGGCATAGCAAAGATTTTCGTTGTAATCGCCTGATATGTGCTTCACAAGAATGCTCTTTAAATCATAGAGTAAAGCTTCAATACGATCCTCATTTCGTTGAATAGTGCAAAGTTGTAGTTCTTTAATCCCTTCAGATGTTTGCTGAAAATTCAATTTATTGCTAAGAGCCAGGCAATAAGGAAACCATTCTTTCTCATCTTTCTCTATACGCGAAATGAGTTCATCTTTAAATGTAGAGAAAAATTTACCAATCAGCGTTAGTGATGCATTTCCTCTATCACTCATAGAGATAAAGGATGATAGATGTCTCTCTATATTTGGTAGTTGGTAACGGCTGTAATAGATATTGGTCTTGGTAAGATAATCTATGATTTGCGAGGTATGAAACATTTGTAGTTTCTTTTCCGGAAAATACTCTTCATTTAGAAATGTATTAACCACTATGAGAAAGAAATCTGTATCTATCCCATATTCATCGCAAATTTGTATTACTGATTTGTCGCCTAAACCAAGGCGAATCCCAAACCGGGTGATAACTGGAATAAGTGAGGTGTGTTCTTCAACCACCTCACTTAATTTCATTGTCGGATTTACTAACGGCATTTATGCTTTCTCCCATTGTTCACGCAGAAGTTTGAGGGCGGCAGGTAAAACAACCTTTCGGTCGCCTTCGCAACCACATTCAAAACTGACGTATTTGTTATAACCAATCATTTTTAACCCTTTGAATCCATCAATATAGTTATCAGCTTCTCCATCTTCGCCCGGCATGATGCGTCTTTTTCTACTGGCAACATGTACGTGTTGTAAATATTCTCCAGCCGAGATAAAGGCTCCCATATCCGATGTTTCTTCCCAGGTCATATGCCAGAAATCACCCATGCAACGCACTCCCTTGTTGTTTATATCCCTGCAGATAGAGGCGGCATCAGCAACCTGACGTAGATAAAAACACTCCCGCCTGTTTAAAGGTTCAAAAATAACGGTAGTACCATGTTCTGCAGCGTAGTTTCCCATTTCTGTAAATTGTTCACAGAGAAAGTTTCTTGTTTCCATTGTATGTGGAAGCACAGGTACCTGATTGTTGAATGCTGGTACAATGATAACTCCTGTTGAACCTACTTCACCTGCAGCAGCTATGATTTCCTTCATGGTATCCATACACTGTTTTCTGATTTCGGGATTTTCTGATAGGATGAATCCTTTAAAACCAGCACAGATGGCACTTACTTTTATATTACGTCCTTTTAAGGCTTGTTTGATTTCGCCTACACGTCCGGACAGGTTACCTCCACCGAGTTCAATGCCTACAACTCCATTTGCTTCCATAAAATCGAGCTTCTGTTGTAGGTTGTCTCCGGGAGTCAATCCCTCCTGGAGTGAAAGATTGAGTGTAACATTTCCAGATGATACCGGCTGAGCTTGCGAACAAGAGGAGGCAAATACCATCTGACTGCCTCCTGCTGTTGCAATTGCTGCACCGGACAGAGTTGCTCTTAGAAAGTTTCTTCTGTTTAGTGTCATAATCCGGTTATTTTTTTTCTACTGGTTTGCCCGGAACCTGAACAACGAAAGTGCTCATGTCCATCTTGCCCAGATTGAGATCCTTGGGTGTGTAATCAATTGTTGAGGCGGTCATCGCATCCCAGGTAGTTTCTGCTCCTGTATAGGCTGATTCGCGTCCCATGATTGCAGCCATATTGGAAACGGCAGTTTCTTCAGCCTGAGCAATTGGTTTTTTAGAACGAATGTGGGTAATCCAATTGGCATGTTCCAATGTATATGGATCTGTTTGTTTGAAATTGGCTTTTTCAGCTTCACCATCATACTTCCAAACCACATTTCCGGCAAGATCCTTAATTTCCATTGTAGAACTATCCCAAGAGCCTTTAGTTCCCTGTATAAATTCACTTACGTTGGTTGCACAACCGTCTATCTGGCGACACATACTGTGCAAATGTATACCATTTTCCATGGTAAAATCTACACTGAAATTGTCATATTGATCGCCGGTAAGTCTGCGTTGACGCGAGCCAAATGCCACCGCTTTAACCGGTTTAAGTCCGCTAAACCATGTAAACACGTCAATATTATGTACATGTTGTTCTACAATGTGATCTCCAGATAACCATTTCCAGTTTACCCAATCTTTGATCATCCATTCACAATCACTCCATCCGGCCTGACGTTCTTTGTACCATAACATACCCTGATTCCAGTATACAGTACCTCCCGTAATTTCGCCAATAGTACCTTCCATAATCTTTTTGTAGGATTCTACATAACTACGTTGGTGATGACGTTGTGTTCCTGTTACAACACATAGACCTTTAGCTGTTGCCTGCTTGGATGTAGCAACAATAGTACGATATCCGGTAGGATCTACACAGATTGGTTTTTCAAGGAATGAGTGTTTGCCTTTTTCTGTAGCATATTTAAAGTGCTCCGGACGGAACAAGGGAGGAGTCGCGATAATTACTACATCCACTCCACTGTCTATTACCTGTTTGTAAGCATCTAAGCCTACAAAGCATTTATCTGCTGCAATTTCAATGTTTTTTTCGTCTTTCAGCTTTTTTGCAAGACCTTCAACTCTATCCTGAAAAACATCACCAAGGGCAACAATAGTTACTCCATTAGCTGCATTAAGGAAATTGATGGCTGCTCCGGATCCGCGACCGCCGCATCCGATTACACCGGCTTTTAGCTCTTGTCCGTCTATAGCCATGTCGGTTAGTTCAGGAACATAGTAGGTTCCGGCTTCCTTTAATGGTTTGAGAACGTTACTTTCTGTTTTGCCTCCGCCGCAAGAGGTTAAAGCTGCTGTAGCTGCTGCTCCAGCTCCCAGGGTGCCAACGGCTCCCATCAAGGCAGAATTTTTTAAGAAATCTCTTCTGCTGAGATTGTTTTCTTTTTTCATGATCTAAAATAATTAAAGTAACAATTGGTATATAGAATTTATTTAGCTTTAAGAGAAGAATCAGGTTCACAAACAACACGGAAGCCAATGCCTCGTATATCAGAATACCACCAGATGCTTTTTGGTTGCTGTGGATCAGTTTTCAACCATGCATCGTGTTTAGTATAGTCGCGTGATGCTGAACGGAGTTTGGAAGCATCGGAAGTATAATTTCCTCCGCGAACCACCCACTCGGTACCCTCTTTGATAATTGGATCTTTAACACTGGCTCCTCCTTTTTTGTAAGCATCCGGCGAGTATTTGTCTGCACAGTATTCCATTACGTTACCCAACATGTTTTTTAATCCAAATGGGTTGGCTTTAACTGCTGAGGGCTCCTGTGTTTTATTTTTACTGTTTTTGTTATAAATAACATACTCACTTATGATATCTGTATCAGCATCAAAGAATTTTCTCCAGAAACCGATATCGGAATAGTCTTTGGGATCTCCTTCGAAGAAGTAAGGTGTGCTTGTTCCGCCACGTGCAGCATATTCCCATTCGGCTTCAGTTGGAAGCCTATATTTTTTCCCTGTTTTCTTTGACAGCCACTGGCAGAAAGTTTCTGCTGCATAGTGTGTCATAGTTATAGCCGGCCGGCTGCCGCTACCCCATCCCTGATCCGGAAAGCCAAAAGGAGGAGTCGGACCGGATATAGCATCTACATCGGGGTTACTATTGTTTGCATATACGGTTTCAGGAGGAGTTCTTCCCTCACTCATCGTATTGCCGTAGAATGCCCAGTATTGATCCCAGGTAACCTCAACTTCTGCCATAAAGAACGGACTTACTGTCACATTACGGACAGGACCTTCATCCTCACCCCGTAACGGCTCTTTTTCAGGACTACCCATTTTAAAGCTGCCACCCGGGATTGCCTTCATAGACAAGGTAACGGGTGTTCCGGGAATTGTTTCGATGTAATCCTTGAATTCGGTAACAAGCGCAGGCTCTTTGAAAAATGTACTTGAATCAGCCGATGCTCCTGCGAGTCCCGGAATACCGGTCATTTGCGAATGAGCATAATTGGGATTATAGTGACCTGCATCAAGGTGACAACTTATGCATTGCAGATTCAGTTTCTTCTCATTTTCTTCATAGTAAAGATGGGCTGTGATTCCCTTGTCGGTTACCCCTTCAGGAAAAAGATTTTGGTGGCACTCTTTACATGATTCGTTCGGAATGAACGTAACAGCATACTCTAGTTGCGATTTGGCCTCCCAATCAAAATCAGCACTGTCTTTTGTTAAATACCCCCATACATCGCGTATGCCAAGTTTGGCTTTGGCT
Organism: Macellibacteroides sp.; assembly: GCF_050251695.1. Taxonomy (NCBI): domain Bacteria; kingdom Pseudomonadati; phylum Bacteroidota; class Bacteroidia; order Bacteroidales; family Porphyromonadaceae; genus Macellibacteroides; species Macellibacteroides sp. Next base: position 17,424 of record NZ_JBFWMI010000033.1, on the reverse strand, counting down.
GTATAATGTGCCCAGGTATTATGCTTAGGTGGTAAGTGACAGTCTACACAGTGAGTCTTAACGCCACTGCCGTTATTTACATGTTTAGACATTTTCCAGCTATCTTCTGCATGAGGATGTACGTGGCACATCATACATGATTCATCTGTTGAAAAATAGACGGATGTCTGGTAGGTTGCCACGATTAATCCTGCTCCCAGGAGAAATCCTGCGAGAAGAAAAAATGACTTCTTTCTATAAAACCTTTGCTTAGGATTATAGCGGTTGGAATTTCTGTGTGTCATCGCTTTTACAGTACTCGAATTTCGTTAGATTTTATTAGATTTAATGAGGGAATAAAAGTAATGATTACACTTTAAATAATGGTGAATGTTAAATACATTTAACGTAAATAAACGTTAAATTATGCTTTTTTATACTTGGGTGGAAAATAGTAAAAAAAAAGAAATTTATTTTGGTCAGAATTAAATCGGTGTAAAACAAAAAAAAACGACAACCTGTGTCGTTTTATGCACGGGTCGAGAGACTCGAACTCCCGACACCTGGTTTTGGAGACCAGTGCTCTACCAACTGAGCTAGACCCGTATTGCGGGTGCAAAAGTAGTTTAATATTTTAATAAAGCAATAGCTTTTAAAAAAAAGAACTTACTTTTGTTATTATTTCTTCATTTAAACCATTATTTCATGCATTTTACACAAGAATTAACTCAGGGAACATTGCTGAAAAGGTACAAAAGATTTTTGGCAGATATAAAATTATCCAATGGAGAGGTTGTTACAGCTCATTGTCCCAATTCAGGCTCCATGAAAACGTGTCTTGAAAATGATGCCCCTGTTCTTTTGTCATATTCATCAAATCCATCCCGAAAAAATGCCTTTACATGGGAGTTGATTTATTTGGATGGTGGATGGGTATGTATCAATACGCAACATGCTAATGCCGTGGCTTTTGAAGCTGTTCAAGCGGGAACAATTCCTTCATTGTCCGGTTTTAACTTAGTAAAACGAGAAGTAACCTTTGGAGACAGTCGTTTTGATCTTTACGCAGAGAGAGGAGATGAGAAATGGTTTATTGAAGTAAAAAGCGTTACTCTTAAGTTAAATGGAGAAGCCTCATTTCCTGATTCGGTCACTACACGCGGACAAAAGCATCTACTCACCCTGGCAGAGGCGAAGAGTCAGGGATACCATACAGCTATGTTGTATGTGCTGATGCGTTCGGATGTGCAATTTTTCCGACCGGCAAAAGAAATTGATCCGGTCTATGCTTCCACACTGAAAGAGGTGGCAAAAAAGGGTGTTGAGGTGATTGTTGCAGGCACCACTATCACTCCCCGGGGAATAATCATAGACAGGGAAATCCCTTTTGAAATTTAATCAGGAGATGCCTTATCAAGCATATAAGGATGCGACCTGTTTTTAATTAATCAGATCGCATCCTTTTTTTGTAATATTCTATACAGTCTCAGTTGGTTTCATAACCACCCCCAGACTATTTTTCCCATCCATCTTCACAACAATAGGACTGTCAAAGCGAACATGACGTAAATACTGTGTCTCTTCCACCGCTGGTTGTTTATTCAGAAAATCTTCGTCAAACCAACCATCTTGTTTAAACGGGTTAACAGTGAAATAACCAACGCCGAATGATGTGAGATTTTGGAAGAAATGAGTTCCCTGACTTGGATCTATACGGTAATTCTCGAGTCCTGATTCCACGATCACACGTGCATTGGATATGTGAGGCCATTTTACCGGGATACCAAGCCACGTATCACTACTTCCCCATCTTCCAGGACCAACCAAAACGTAGTTTTTCTTTTCATCAGTGAACTTTCGGTTCATTTTCTCTATTTCATACGCTATAAGCTGATTGTTGCTGGAATTGAAAGATCCTGTTTTTACATAAATGATATCGTGTACTTCCTTGTCTATTCCATGCCCTAAAACGCTGGTTGAAGAAAGGATGGTGCTTTCATTAGGAACATTGCGTAAATCTTCGTTTATCACCTCTTTATTATCAACAATGGGGCGAACCTGTAATAAATAAAATATTGCTTTACGTGGATCGGAAGGATCCAGATTTACGGCAAACTCTATTTCTATGGGTCTTCCCATTTCTTCCTGACCGGTTTGTAGTACAGCACTAAGTGTTTCGGCTAATGGGAATACATCATGCTGCAGTATATTTACAAAAGAAATAATTTTTCTGCCACCTGGATAATATCCATCTCTTATTATCTGATCATATGGATCGTAAGTAGACGTTATAAATTTAAGAGATCCATCCTGGTCGGCCTCTTTCAGACTTAACTTAAGCAGGTTGAATGCATCGTCAATTGAAAACTGGTCGGCCAGATTTTCCAGATCAAGGGCATAGAAACGTGTCTGAGTCTCGCGCAAAGCGTAATCCATCGAACTCATCTGTAAGATATTGTGCGGATGACGAGGAGAGAAACGCAAGGTAAGCCCCCCGTCAACGATGTATTTACCTAATCCAAGAGCAATGTTGGCTATCCCGTCTTCTGCCCTTTCATTTCCAATCGGATAGAAATTAAGCGAACGTGCTACACCAGAGAAAGTCGGATAGAAGCGATTGTTATATTTGGTGCCAACTACCTCCTGCAAAACAACAGCCATCTTTTCCTGATCAATAAGATTGGATGTTGCTGTCATATAGGCTTTGCTGTCTTTGTAAAATACAGATGCATATACGGCTTTGATCGCATCACTCAACGTGCGCAGCATTTCATATTTATCTTCAAGCTTGGGCACCATATATGTGGCGTAAATACCAGCAAATGGTTGATAATGTGAATCTTCAAGTAGACTCGACGATCGGATGGCAATCGGACTTTTTATAACTTCAAAAAAAGCCATCAGGTCTTCAATCAGTCGTGCAGGCAGACTGGCGCGTAAAAAATACTTTAGTATGGTGTCGTCATCGGCATCACTTAACGCCAACGGATAGAGTTCGTTCGTCTCCATAAACTCATCAAAAATATCCGTACAGATTACGACAGTCCGCGGAATATTGATTTCAAAATTATCCTTACTCCAATTGGGATAACGCTTAACCATGGTCCCTATAAACGCCAGACCACGTCCTTTTCCTCCAAGCGATCCTTCACCTATACGGGCAAAGTTTGAATATTCGTCGAATCGATCTTTTTGGAATACCGCAACAATTCCCGAATTCTTCATGCGTCGGTATTGAACAATCAGATCAAATATTAGTTGTCGCGCCTCATCCATGTCTTTGTAATCACTCACATCCACATCTTTTAGAATAACTGCAGGGGGAAACATGGCACGCGAGAAAAAGAAGCGTGAGAAATGGTTTCTGGATAAGTGGTAAACCAATGAATTATCGGGGATTTCAAAAATCTTTCTCTGCAGGTCTTTTAAGTCCTTGATACGCATGATTTCCTTGCGCGTTTCGGGATTGATAATAAGAAAATCGCCGAACCCAAATCTTTGCATGATTTTTTTTCTCAGATCCTGTGGATAGCTTTTTGAGTTTTTATCAATAAAGGAGGCATTAAGTTCTTCTGCATATACTTTGTTGGACGACTCAGATGATTCTAATACAAATGGGATGATTAATCCGGTTTTTCGTACATATTGACCAAATTTATATCCGGCATAAGGATCTTTTACTCCTTCATGCATGAAACTCATATCTGATATTATCCCAAGAATGTTATCCCGATACTGATCAAATATCCGGACAGCCTCTTCATAATTCCGTGCCAGTTTGATTTTTGGACGTCCTCGCATTCTCAATGTTCTTTGATGTTCATTGAGTGCTTCCTTAGAAAACTCCTGACTTTGCTCCAATACAAATTTGTATAAGTGGGGGAGTGCCGATGAGTAGAATCTTACGGAATCTTCAACCAATAGAATTATTTGTACGCCAACCGAATCCACATCATCTCTGGCATTCATCTTGTCTTCAATCAATTTAATGATGGCAAGCAATAATTCGGAATTACCCAGCCAACTGAACACATAGTCAATCGCCGATAAATCCTCCCCTTCTACTCTTTTAGAAACCTCTTTTGAAAAAGGGGTGAGTACAACAATCGGGATCTCGGGATAGTGTATTTTTATCTCCTTAGCTGCAGCAAAAATATCTCTGTTATCCATGTTTGGCATACAGATAATCAGCTCATAGTTCTTTTTTTTAAGTTCCGTAAGAGCCTCTTCTTCATTTGTTACCTGGGTGAATCGCGGAGGATAACGCAAACTAAGAGATGTATACTCATTAAAAATTTGCTCATCTACACGTCCGTCGTCCTCTAACATAAAGGCATCGTACTTGGTTGCAATAAGCAATATATTATAAATTCGCTTATTCATTAAATTAGCGAACGAGGTGTCTTTGAACACAAGGTTTTTGAAGTCGGGAATACCACTCATAAGATTTAACACTTTAAAGTGTCCAAAAGTAAGCAAAAAACTTGGTTGTTCTATATTTATCCCTACATTTGTGATCAGAATGTTAGTCCTTTTAAACATGTTAACGTTATGAAAACTGAATTTATTTTATCATCATTAGAAGCTAAACACCCCGGAGAAAAGGAGTATTTGCAAGCCGTAAAAGAGGTTTTACTTTCGATAGAAGATGTTTACAATCAGCATCCCGAATTTGAAAAAAACAAGATTGTTGAAAGATTGGTTGAGCCGGATCGCATTTTCACCTTCCGTGTACCCTGGGTAGACGATAAAGGAGAAATTCAGGTTAATCTGGGATATCGGGTGCAGTTTAATAACTCCATTGGACCGTATAAGGGAGGTATACGCTTTCACCCATCCGTAAACTTGTCTATTTTAAAATTTCTGGGTTTCGAACAGACTTTTAAAAACGCACTTACAACATTGCCTATGGGTGGAGCCAAGGGTGGTTCCGACTTTGCACCCCGCGGACGTTCGGATGCCGAAATTATGCGTTTCTGTCAGTCTTTCATCCTCGAATTATGGCGTAATATAGGTCCGGATACCGATGTACCTGCCGGTGATATCGGTGTTGGTGGTCGCGAAGTGGGTTATATGTATGGAATGTACAAGAAGCTTGCCCGCGAAAACACAGGTACATTTACGGGTAAAGGAATGGAATTCGGCGGATCTATACTGAGACCGGAAGCTACAGGTTTTGGCGCATTGTATTTCGTTAAACAAATGTTGGAAACTCATAATATTGATATTAAAGGAAAAACGATTGCCGTTTCCGGATTCGGGAACGTTGCCTGGGGAGCTACCTTAAAGGCCACAGAAATGGGCGGCAAGGTAGTTACTTTATCCGGTCCGGATGGATATATTTACGACCCGGAAGGAATTTCAGGAGATAAAATAGATTATATGCTGGAGCTTCGTAATTCCGGAAATGATATTGTGGCTCCTTATGCGGATGAGTATCCCAATGCAACCTTCTTCCCTGGAAAAAAACCTTGGGAGCAAAAGGTGGATATAGCTTTGCCCTGTGCCACTCAAAATGAATTGGATGCAGATGATGCAAGACTTCTTATCAAAAATAAGACACTTTGTGTAGCTGAAGTATCCAACATGGGATGTACAGCCGAGGCGGTTGATCTGTTTATTGAACACAAGCAATTGTTTGCTCCGGGTAAAGCTGTAAATGCAGGAGGTGTTGCAACTTCCGGACTTGAAATGACACAAAATGCCATGCATATTTCGTGGGAGGCAGCCGAAGTGGATGCAAAACTACATACCATTATGGGTAATATTCATACTCAATGTGTAGAGCATGGTAAAGAAAATGGTTATGTAAATTATGTTAAAGGAGCAAATATTGCCGGATTTATGAAAGTTGCCAGAGCAATGATGGCTCAAGGTGTAATATAACAATTGACTAAAATGAGGCAAGGGGAGTAGGTTATTCAACTTAACTCCCCTTATTTTTTACCAATACTTTATTCTTTTACTTTTCCAGGATTTCTGGCAATATAATCTTTCCAGCCCGAGTATTTTTTATCGCTCACAGGATTATTACTTTGTAAGAAATGGCAAAGTGCTGCTGCAACACCATCGGTTGCATCAAGTTGCGGGAGCATGTTATCCTGGCTAATGTGTAAAATGCGCTGAAGCATTCCTGCAACCTGTTCTTTAGATGCCTGACCGTTGCCTGTGATCGACATCTTTATCTTCAACGGTGCATATTCAAAGATAGGGATATCGCGGCTAAGAGCAGCAGATATAGCTGTGCCTTGTGCACGCCCTAATTTTAGCATACTCTGTACATTTTTACCAAAAAAGGGTGCTTCAATCGCAAGTTCGTCGGGATGGTATTGGTCAATCAGACTTAATACCCGTTCGAAAATTTTTTTCAAGCGTACATAATGATCTTCGTATTTGTTCAATTGAAGTACACCCATGGCCTCCAGGACAGGTTTTTTACCCTCAATCCGGATTATACCGTATCCCATAACAATGGTGCCCGGATCGATTCCTAGTATAATTCTTTCTTTACTCATCTTCCCATTTTATCTCCTCAAGCAGAGTTGTAAATCCGGCTATTTTGGATCCGAATCTGGTAACCATAGCCTGTTGCAGTGCTATGCCTTCCTGTTTTAACCAGAAGTTAAGTGTCTCTGTGTTTTTTACATGAAATTGAATCGCATAGCTTTCTCCTTCGTTTCCTTCGTTCTGCAATACTCTACGTAAACAAGGATTTAACATAAATCCGCTTGAGACAGCTTTAGGTATGTACTCTTTTTTCAGGTAGGTCAAACATTCTTGATGTACCTCATTATCAATATGAAAGGTTGTATTGTAAATTATCATTTCAATTAATTGTAAAAATATTATACAAATATAGTTGTAATATCAGGAAAAGCCTTATATTTGCACTCGAAATTTAAAAAAGGGGGATTAGCTCATCTGGCTAGAGCGCGACACTGGCAGTGTCGAGGTGATCGGTTCGAGTCCGATATTCTCCACTTGGTTAAATAATTGAAAGTTGTTAATGAAAAGCATCCAAACTATGGGTGCTTTTCATTTTTTGTATAAGTCTGAATTCGTTTAAATCAGTTCCAGAACCTCTTCGGCAGAATCAATAATGTAGTGAGGTGCAAATCTTTCCAATTCTTTTCGGGGTCGGAACCCCCATGTTACTCCGGCTCCAATTACACCACTATTACGTACAGTTTCCATGTCAACTCCCGAATCTCCTATGTACAATGTTTCTTCTTTGCCTGCACCAGCTTTTGCCAGGATTTCGTTAACGATGGATGGATCCGGTTTTGGAGGAATGCCTTCCCGCTGGCCTAATACGCTGATGAAAGCAATAGCAGGAAAAAAGTGAGCAACCATTTTCTCCGTTGCATCCTGGTATTTATTTGAAGCAACAGCCAGCTTAAGACCTTTGTTTTGCAATGTATTAAGTAATTCAGCTATGCCCGGATAAGGTTCACTGTAACTGTGTCCATGTTTGTCGTAATGAGGCAAAAACAGGTTGCGAACGCGTAAAATGTTTTCTTCCGTTTTTGCCCCCTCTGGTAGCGCTCTTTCAAAAAGTTTGTTTATTCCATTGCCAACAAATAAATTATAGGCATCGGTTTGATGAGTTGGAAATCCGCATTGACTCAATGCGTAATTTGTACTGTTTGCCAAATCTGCGATGGTATTGATAAGCGTTCCATCCAGATCAAAAATTACTAATTTTATCATTTCTCTGTTTTATGCTAAATACATGGTTGCGGTTTAAAAGAAGTTGTTTACATCTATTTACAGGATGTCTCTGTTTAATCCGAATTTCTCTTCCGAGTGATGTTTCCCGATAGGTTCTATATGAACTACTATATCGTAAACGTTTTCTATATTCTGTTTTATACTAACTTCAACATTGTCGGCAATTTCATGTGCTTCGTTTAGTGTAAGCTCTCCATCTGTTTCAATATCAAGCACTATCATGTACATATTTCCGATCTGACGGGATCTTACCCGGTGCGGATTGCATGCTCCGGGTACTTTTTCTACGGCTTCAAATATTTTATTATAGATGGAGGTGTCTTTTACGCCATCCATCAAGGCAACATTGCTCTCCATGAATATATTTATGGCCGAACGAATAATATATAAGCTGATCAGCAGGCCTGTTATGGAATCGAGTATAGGCATGTCCAGATAGAAGGTGAAAAAGAGCCCCACCAATACTCCGGCAGATATGATCACATCGTTGCGCATATTTTTAGCATTGGCAATCAACATCGGACTCCCGGCCAATTTCCCCTGCCTGAACTGATAATAAGCCAATCCAAGTTTTCCAATGATAGAAAACAGTGTTACATAAATTGCTATAATGGAAGGCAGATCGCGTGGAACAGCAAACAATATATTTTTCCCCGAGGATATTAACATTTGCATGCCTGCAAAGAATATGACAAATGAAAGGACTTTGGCTGCAATTGTATCTGCCTTTTCGTATCCGTAAGCATAATTATTATTGGGTGGTCTGGTTACAATACGTGCAGTAAAAAGGGTGACAATAGAAATTACGACATCTGTTGCCGAGTCTATTCCATCTCCTAAAACCGCGATACTGCCAGCAATGATGCCTACAAATATCTTTGATATAGATAATGCGGCATTGCCAATAATACTGATCCACGACGCCCGAATCAGTATCTTTTCCCTATTTTTCATCCGAATAAAATTTTAGTTTGAAAGGCATGTTCCCAGCAGCGTTTATTATTTATCTCTTCAGAAGCAGATAATTATATGCATGCTCGTTTCATCAATTGCATTTCCTTATTTAAAAAGGAAATGCAAAGATATAATATTTCATGAAAGAATATTCAACTTATTTTGAGATTGATATGTTACATAGATAAAGAGCATTATTTCCCGAATTATATCAGATTATTTAGTTTAGATTATTAATTAGATTGTTTAGAATTTAGGTAGGTTTAGAATTATTATTTTAATTGTTTTTATAGGTTTTGTAGGGGTATTTTTCTTTTAGACACTATTTAGTATGATTATCAAGCTGGTTATTTTAACATGTCTTTTGATGTGCGGAATCTTTTCTTTGGCTCAAAATGAATCCTTTAAATACGCACTTCAGGGAAGGATCACAGATCGTTCTTCCGGAGAATCTCTTTCGCGGGCATCTATTTATATTGTTGAGCAGAAAATCGGGACCGTTGCCGACGACGAAGGTAACTACTCCTTGTTTATAAAAGAACCTGGAATTTACACGGTTCAAATATCTCATATTGGATTTGAGAACAGGACATTGCGTGTTCCTGTATCCGGTTCACATACGTTGGATATTGATCTTAACAGCAATGCATTTCTAAAAGAAATAATCGTTACGGGGAAAAACAGCAGCGATAATATTGCCAGACCTAATCTTGGGGTTGAAAGGCTGAGCATAAGCCAAATCCGTAAACTTCCATCCTTTATGGGAGAGGTAGACCTTATGAAGGCGATACAACTACTGCCGGGTGTACATGCAGGAAATGAAGGTAGTACCGGATTTAGTGTAAGAGGTGGTAATCCGGATCAGAATTTAGTTTTACTAGACAACACAACGGTGTATAATGCATCTCATCTCATGGGCTTTTTTTCCATATTCAATAACGATGTCATTAGTGACCTGGAGCTTTACAAAGGAGATATTCCGGTAAAATATGGAGGCAGACTATCTTCCTTGCTAGATATCCGGACAATAGACCGAATGCCGGAAAGATTAACTGCAACCGGAGGAATTGGCCTTATCTCCAGCAGACTGGTGTTACAGGGACCCATTGGAGAGAAAACCTCCTGGTTGATTGGTGGTAGAAGAAGTTATGCTGATATGATGATCAAACTTTCGGGAGATAAGTCTCTGGAAGAGTTGGTGCTTTATTTCTACGATTTGAATGCAAAAATTAGTCATAGGTTGTCAAGCAGAGATTTTCTTTCGTTCAATGCATACTATGGAAGAGATAATTTCGGTGTAGATGTTTTTGGGGTGAATTATGGCAATACAGCTGCATCACTTACCTTGACTCATACATTTAGTGACAAATTATATGGGAAATACAGTGTAAACTTCAGCAATTACAATTACGGAGTCTTAACTGATATTGAGGGAGCCAGGATACAATGGGATGCCAGTTTGCATGATTTGATGTTGCGTACGGATTATTCTCATTATATAAATAAATACCTTGATTTCTCGTACGGACTTACGGCAACATTTCATCGTTTTGTACCCGGAAATGTTGAAACTCCCGATTATGGAAAATATACCATACCACGTAATCTGGCTATGGAACATGCTGTTTACTGGTCAAATCAACAAGAGTTGTCAGATAAGTTGGTTCTCAGGTATGGTTTAAGATGGACGATGTTTCATAATATTGGAGAAGCAACGGTGTATCGTTATAACGAAAATGATGTTGTTGCAGACTATGTAACGTACAAGTCTGGTCAGATTTATAATAGTTTCAATGCAATTGAACCAAGAGTGGGTTTGATATATAAATTTTCACAAAGCTCTTCATTTAAAGCAAACTATGCACGCAATGTCCAATTTATACAATTGGCAAATAGCTCTTCCTCGGCTTCTCCACTCGATATTTGGTTCTTTTCCGGTCCGAATGTAAAACCTCAGCAGGTTGACATGGTATCTGCCGGATATTTTCAGAATCTGATGAATAATACATTGGAGGCTTCCCTGGAGGTTTACTATAAACAGATGAATAATGTAATTGACTTTAAAGACCATGCAGATCTCATTTTGAATAAGCAGCTCGAAAAAGAACTCAGGATTGGTAAAGGAAAGGCTTATGGTATTGAACTGATGTGAAGAAGAACAGCGGTCGGATCAATGGATTTGTAAATTATACCTATTCGCATGCTGAACGTACCATCCCGGGTATAAATGATGGGAAGACGTACTTATCACCTTACGATAAACCTCATAACCTTAAGATAGCGCTAAACTATGAGTTGTCAGACAAATTTAGCCTTTCTGCTACATGGATTTATACAACAGGTTCGCCAATAACCTATCCGAGCGGCCGCTTTGGAATTAAAAATGAATATTTCCCGATTTATTCGGGAAGGAATGATTCCCGCCGACCGGATTATCACCGGCTGGACCTCTCTTTTAACTACAAACCGAATCCAAAGTCAGCCAAAAGATGGAAGAGTGAATGGAATATTTCCATTTATAATGCGTACGATCGTAACAATCCTTACATGATAACGTACGGATACGATCATAAATCCGGAATTCCATACGCTGAAAGTACGTATCTGTTTGGAGTCTTACCATCCATAACTTACAATTTTAAATTCTGAGCTTATGCGTACACTATTTATATGTATGGGTATACTTTTATCTTCTTGTACAGAAATGATAGAGGTTCAAACCAACGATACAGATCCTGTATTGGTTGTGTATGGATCGGTTACAACCGAAACCAGCTACCAGACCATCGAAATAAGCCGTTCAGCACCTTATTTTAAGAACGATTCAAATTTACAGATTTCCGATGCCAAAGTCACCATAGAATCAACAGACGGCAAGCAGGTTTGGAAGTTAAAAGAGCTGGCTCGCAAGAAAGGAGTATATCAGACCGAACGTAAAGTGGCTGGAATAGTAGGTCTTACCTATAATCTTCGCATAGCATACGATTTCAATAACGACGGAGCGGATGAAATGTATAATGCTTCCACCAGCATAAAGGAGCCATTCCGTATCGATTCGCTTCAGATTAATTCGATGCGTGTACTGGGGCGTCATTATTATACCATCAATCTCTTTGCGCAAGAGCCTTTGGGACCCGATTACTATGTTTCCCGATTTTATATCAATGGAGGTTTGGCAACCGTAATGATTACGTGGCTTATGGCATTCGACGATAAACTAATTGATGGTAAATACCTCAACGGATTGCTGGTATATACATTCTCCGATCAGAACAATCAGGGCGAATACGACCCCAATAAAGTATTGTTTGTCCAGTCGGGCGATACGGTTGCAGTAGAAATTGATAGAGTGGAGAAGGGGTATTACGACTTTATAACCCAGTGCAAGAGTTCCGTCAACGGAGAGAATCCCTTTTTTGGAGGGCCGCCATCCAATATTGTAACCAACCTTACCAATGGAGCAGTCGGCTATTTTGCAGGATATGCCCCCTCCAGAAAGAGTGTAATTGTTCCCTGATGGTTAGCAGTCAATCAGTTTACAAATACAACAGGGAAATATTCTTCAAATAATTTGCGTACATGGTCCAGTTGTTCAGGTGTATTTTCTTTTACCCCTTTAAGCAGATAGGGTTTCTTCAGTGCTTCATATTTATGAGCACCCAACGTATGATAAGGTAATATTTCAATGCGTTTTATCATTGAATACGACTGAAAGTGCTGACCCATGGCGCGTATGTCTGCTTCAAAATCCGTATGTCCGGGTACAAGCACATAGCGAATCCACATCGGAATATTGTTAGCCTGCAAATAGGCCGCAGTTTCGAGGGTGAAATTATTTTCCCGTCCAGTGATTCGAAAATGACGTTCGGGATTAAATTCCTTAATATCCAGCAATACCAGATCCGTCAGCCTAAACAGCTCCTTGCTGTAATCATTTAAAACACTTCCATTGCTATCCAGACAAATGTGGATGCCCTCTTCTTTCAATCGTCTGAACAGAGGTATCAGTGCTTTTGCCTGTAGAGTAGGCTCGCCTCCGGAAAAGGTTATTCCTCCTTTTTTACCAAAAAATGCCTTCTGACTAAGGGCCATGCGCACAATCTCTTCAGCTTCGGTAGGTTTTCCGCCTTTTAAGGGTATTGTATCCGGATTCGCACAATACAAACACCGGAAGTTACAGCCCTGCAAAAAAACTACCAATCGTAGTCCCGGGCCATCAAATGTGCCCATCGACTCGTAAGAATGTACATTTATCATCATATCTGCATTATAAAGAAAAGAGAAGGACAGCCTTCTGGACTGTCCTTCAGCTATAATATATTTAGAATCTTTCGTGGAAACTTCTTGACAGAACTTCCAGCTGATGTTCGCGGCTCAATCGAACAAAGTTCACAGCATAACCAGAAACGCGGATTGTAAGCTGAGGATAATTCTCAGGATGTTCCATCGCATCTTCCAACATGGCACGATTTAATACGTTCACATTCAGGTGATGCGCTTTTTTGGAGAAATAACCGTCCATCATGGATACCAGATTATCTACGCGATCTTCGGGAGTTACTCCTAAAGAACGTGGAACGATCGAGAATGTATTACTTACGCCATCCTGTGCATCATCATAATTGATTTTTGATACCGAAGATAATGAAGCAATAGCACCCTTCTCATCACGTCCGTGCATCGGATTTGCACCCGGAGCAAAGGCTACACCTTTAAGACGTCCGTCGGGAGTGGCACCTGTTTTCTTTCCATACATCACATTCGAGGTAATTGTAAGGATTGAAAGCGTAGGACGTGCATTTTTATATACAGGCAGTTCATTCAACAAATCGCTGAAATACTGAGTAATACCAACGGCCATTGAATCCACTCTGTCATCGTCGTTACCGTAATAAGGGAATTCACCCTCAATATCGAAACCTTCCGTCAGACCGATGTCATTACGTTTAGCTTTCACTTTAGCATATTTGATTGCAGAAAGCGAGTCGGCTACAATAGACAGACCTGCAGCACCATAGGCAAGGTTGATACGGGGATTGGTATCAATAAATGCCATCTGTGCCTTTTCGTAATAATATTTGTCGTGCATGTAATGAATAATATTCATCGCATCATTATATACACGTGCAATTTCTTTCAGTACCTTTTTGTAATTGGCCATCACCTCTTCATAGTCCAGCACATCGCTATTTAATTGAGGGATATCCTTAACCATTACGGTACCTGTGTTTTCGCAACGTCCCCCATTTATTGCAAGCAATAACGCCTTGGCAAGGTTGGTACGAGCTCCGAAAAACTGGATCTGCCGACCAATATCCTGGAATGAAACGCAGCAAGCAATGCCATAGTCATCACTGTGACGGATATCACGCATCAAGTCGTCGTTTTCGTATTGAACAGACGATGTGTCGATGGAAACCTGTGCACAGAAGTTCTTGAAACCTTCGGGCAGTTGCGGAGACCAAAGTACAGTCATGTTCGGTTCCGGAGACGGTCCCAGGTTGTATAAAGTCTGCAGGAATCGGAAGGAAGTTTTTGTTACTTTATGACGGCCGTCGTTCAATCGTCCACCAATCGATTCGGTAACCCAGGTTGGATCGCCGGCAAAAATTTCGTTGTATGAATTCATACGGAGGTGACGAACCATACGCAATTTAATTACAAACTGGTCAATCAACTCCTGAGCAAACGATTCGTCGATAGTGCCGTTCTTCAAATCATGCTCAATGTAGATATCAAGGAAAGAGGAAACATTACCCAATGACATCGCAGCACCATCCTGTTCTTTAACCGCAGCCAGGTAAGCCATGTAAACCCATTGAACAGCTTCCTGAGCTGTATAAGCCGGACGGGTCAGATCCAAACCGTAATATTCGCCTAAAACTTTAATTTCCTTAAGAGCTTTGATCTGGTCGCTAACCTCTTCACGCAAACGAATGCGGGCTTCAGTCATCGGGCCTGTCAGATTAGCCAGATCCTGTTTCTTAGCCTCAATTAAACGATCCAGACCATACAATGCCAATCGGCGGTAGTCACCAATAATACGGCCACGTGCATAGTTGTCAGGCAGACCTGTTAAGAAACCCAACGAACGGAAAGAGCGGATTTCGTCATTATAAACGTCAAACACACCATCGTTGTGTGTTTTACGATAATGAGTAAAGATATCCTTTACCTTTTCATCTACTTCCAATCCATTTTCGCTGCAAGCCTTTGCAACCACATTGATACCTCCAAACGGTTTGATGGCTCTGCGCAGCAATTCGTCTGTCTGCAAACCCACGATCAACTCGTTTTCTTTATCAATATATCCTGCTTTATGAGAAGAAATGGTAGAAACTGTTTTGTTGTCAATTGAACGGACGCCGTTGTTAGCTCGTTCTTCGGCAAGAGCAGCAAGGCATACAGACCAGATGCGTTTTGTACGCTCGGTTGGTCCTGCAAGGAAAGAAGCATCCCCATCATACGGAGTGATGTTCCTCATTACGAAATCCCTTACATTAACCTCCTTACTCCAAATACCATCAGCAAAGTTTTTGTTTAATTCCATAAAATTATAACTATGATCTTAATAATTGATAGTCTTATATCTTCGAGACTACAAAAATAAGCGTTTTAGAGCAGATTTTGTTCATTTATGCTAATAAATAGTGTTATAAAACATAAATAAAAAGGTTGCAGGTTAATTAAAATAAATACATGAGTTAAACTGTAAATAATATCTTGTTGTTTCTTAATTACTTAGGATTAATAAGGTGCAAAGATGAAAAATTGTTTACAAAATATCATTGTGTTTTCAAAAAAAGTTCTACCTTTGCAGAGCTTTTGAAAAGCAGCGCAATCGAAGCGTCATTTGGAGAGATGGCAGAGTGGTCGATCGCGGCGGTCTTGAAAACCGTTGAACTGAGAGGTTCCGGGGGTTCGAATCCCTCTCTCTCCGCAACAAAGGGTGTAAATTTAGCAGTTATGCGATTTACACCCTTTTTTTTATCCCCAAAAGTCATGGGTAGAGAATAAGATGAGGTTGACTGAAGGAGTCTCTTTGCAAACGGTTATAAAGCCAATTCCTTTATTTCTCTGATGTGGAGGTGCAGGTGATCAAGGTAGCCATCAATCATCTCTTTTAGTGTAACTTTTGTCCCTTCAAAGTCGCACCAGTAGCTGTCCAGCTTCGATAGATCTACGGAATTAATCACCTGGATGATGTGAAGATTAAAAAACTTCCACAGTTGAATCAGGTTTTCCCAATCGGCATTTTGATAATCTTGTAAAGCGATCCACAAATCATTGTCCTGGCGATAGTCGGGAAAGAAAAGTAAGTCTTTACAATATTGCAGCCTAACCATGCGCTGGTGATTGTTAGAGGCCGAATCTACCAGGTGGCCCAGTATCTGTTTGATAGACCGATTCTGGCTGTTCCGCCTGAGGGTAATCACATCAACCGGCAGAGCACTTAAGAAGCCCTCTTCCGCATCAATTACTTTTTTAATGCCGTCGGTTATTAGTTTAAAATCATTTCCTTGCATAACATTCTCAAATTTGTATTAATAATTGGTCTTTACTCATTCTTACAACTTTGCATTTTCAACCTACTTCATCCATTTGTCGGCAAAGTTTAAATAACATTGCCAGTCAAAATCAGTTACATCATGTACACCAGTACGGATATGGTATCCAACGCGGGATATTACAGGCGTATTCAATGCGGGCATCTCTTCGGAAGGAAGTCCTTCGTAGCCGTACAAACGGTAAACTTCACCGGCATGGAATGCTGAGAGATATTCACCTTTCGGGTCGGCCCACCGATCATCAACGGCACTGGCAACATATACGGGCCGCGGAGCAATCAAGGCAATCAGTTCGTGCTGGTCGAAGGGCAGGGATTGTTCATTATTGGCAAATCTGCTGAAGTTCGGACAAAACCAATGTGGAAAGCTATTTGTAATAACTGCAACTGTTTCGCCGTATGCCCGTTTGGATAAGGCAGCTCCGCCGCATCCCGATTCATTCGAAATGACGATGGCAAAACGTTGGTCTTGCGCACCGGCCCAGAGGGCAGCTTTTCCATGGCGCGAATGTCCCATCAGGGCAATCCTTTTCGCATCAATGCGAGAATCCGTTTCAAAGTAATCCATAGCACGACTCATACCCCACGCCCAGGCACCGATAGCTTGCCAGCTGTCACCTTCCAGAGGCTGTCCCGGATCGTATCCCAACAGCGGAAGTATACTTTCCGCATGCTTATCTTTTTCGTCGTAAAAGATGTCGTGGTAGCAGGCAGTAGCTACTCCGTACCCTTTTGAAATAATCATTTCGATGGGCCAGCGGCGTACTTTAAGCCCTCTTTTGTTTTCCGATGTATGGTTGCTGAACAGAATGCCCGGATCAGTGCTTACCGTCTGGTTTCCATCAAAATTGTATGCGAAAAACAGGGGAACTTTCCCTTTTATATGATTGGGAAGATAGATTAACATCAGCATGCTCCGCACAGTGTTGCCGTTGGAAAAGCTGATCCGTAGTTGCTTGCAGGTTGCTTTACCATCCAGCGCATTGGCATCTACCGAAACAACCTCATAAGAAGTGGTAAATGGAGAACCGGGCGTTTTTCCGAACATCTGCGAAGAAAACATCTCCAGTATTTCCGGACGGCGGATAGACTCCCACTGCTTTATAGATTTAATCTGCTTTCCTTTTGCCGAAACCAGGAGCGGCGGCAACTCATAAACAGGAACTTTGGATTCATCGTAGTTAGGTTCAATC
>NZ_JBFWMI010000032.1:0-31070 GCF_050251695.1 Macellibacteroides sp. | reverse complement strand
TGAAAGTAATGATAGTAACTTCTCATTACGATCTGGATAATACAATACACTATATGACATTTTTTTTGAGGACAAAGAAACTCTATTATACTATATAATAAGACACGTACTACACCGAATAGATACTTTGAATTAAGGCAACTAAACGTTGGACCATGGTCCAACGATATCTCAACCTAGGTCCAACAATAAGTAGACCATGGTCCAACGAAAACTTGACCATGGTCCAACGATTAGTATCCGGCATACAAAATACTAATTGTATACAGGAAAATCAGTAAAGATTGGTATAGAAATGCCTTAGAGTAAGTATAGAAGGAAAAAATGCTTATAATCTGATAAAATTACAACCTTCGGGATGGGAGGGGGCTGCCTTCGGGTTAATGAGAGATGACAGATGCATGATAGATGAAAAAAGGGATCTGTCATTGCCGGAACCCCTGTAAATACAGGGAAAAACGACGAAAAATGAGAGATGACAGATGGTTTGCGCATAAATCGGTTTTATTTGATTGGAGCAATTATTCAAGGGGCATTGTGCATTATCTGTAAACCTATCTCTTTGTTGGAAAGAAAATTACTATTTTTGTTTTACTAAATGAATTAAATATGAAAACATCCGCTATGTTAGATTCGTTGACTTCGCTGGCTTTGGCCTTACCTGCCTTTTGTTTCTTGTTTCTTTCGTCTTGTTCCGAAAATACGCTCACCGAAAAGCCTGTTGTTGCCTTTGAAGCGAAAGCGACTACCGGCGAAGGCAGTATATGGCATCCGGAACGTAAGTCGCTTTTCTGGGTGGATATCGAGGGTAAGACCCTGTATGAATATTTACCCGGGTTGGAGACTTGCAATACCTGGACTTTCGATCGGATGGTGTCTACCGTAGTGCCCGAAACGGATTCGACCGTGGTGGTTTCGTTACAGAATGAGATTGTACGTGTTAATTTGCTTACAGGAGCAAACGAACATGTGGCCTCTATCGATGATGTGGCTGGTACGGTGCGGTGCAATGACGGGAAGTGTGATACGGAAGGTCGTCTTTGGGTGGGTACCATGGGATTCGGAGCACCTAAAGGTGCCGGTAAGTTGTATACGGTTACACGGGATGGCGTTGTTACTGTGAAACTGGACAGCGTTACAATTTCGAATGGCATTGTGTGGACGGCCGATAAGCGGTTTATGTACTATAACGATACGCCAACGGGTAAGGTTGCCCGGTATAAGTATGATGCTTCCACCGGGAATATCGAGTTTGACGGGATAGCAGTTACGCTGGCCGAAGGAACCGGCTCTCCGGACGGGATGACAATCGACCGCAACGGTAACCTCTGGGTGGCTCAGTGGGGTGGATATGGAGTGTATTGCTATAATCCGCAGACAGGTGAGTTGCTCAAAAAGATTGAATTGCCCGCACCTAATGTGGCTTCGTGTGCTTTTGGAGGAGAAAATCTGGATATACTTTACATAACGACCGCCCGTGCCGGATTGTCGGAAAGCGACCTGGCCAAGTACCCGCAGAGTGGAAGCTTGTTTGTATGTAAACCCGGAGCAGTGGGGGTAAAAGCTTCTAAATTCACGAAGTAACGGTTTGTTTATCCGATTTAGGTGGCTCAATGATACTTTTTCGGATTTATTTGTTTACTTTGTATACAGGTAGCCTGCGCTGCCAATTTAAATGAAGAATAAGATGAGAAAGAAATCAGGAAAAAAAGACAAAAACGAAAAGACGGAGAATAAAGGTTCGGGAAAGCGAATGAAGAAACAGGCAATGGTGCAGGCTGTAATAGCGGCTTTCCAGGCATCTCCTAAAGAGTCTTTTAACTATAAGCAAATAAGTAAGATTCTGGGGCTGGAGGCTCAGGTCCAGAAATTGATGATTGTGGATATATTGTACGACCTTGCAGCCGACGATTTTATCTCTGAGATAGACCGTGGACGGTATCGTTACAACGGAATCGGAACGGTTGCCATAGGTACTTTTTCACGCAGAAGCAACGGCAAGAATTCATTCCTGCCCGAAGATGGCGGTACGCCGGTATTTGTAGCAGAACGTAATTCGGGCCATGCAATGACGGGCGACAAGGTGAAGGTTCAGCTGTTTGCCAAAAAGAAAGGTGCGGAACAGGAGGCCGAAGTACTGGAAGTGCTGGAAAGTGTGGAGAAGACGTTTGTTGGAAAATTACAGGTGGCCAAAGGGTTTGCCTTTTTGGTTACGGAAAATAAAACATTGGCCAACGATATCTTTATTCCCAAAGATAAATTAAAGGGTGGAAAGAACGGCGACAAGGCCATTGTTCGTATTGTCGAATGGCCCGAGGGTGCTAAGAATCCACTGGGTGAAGTGGTTGATATTTTAGGGGTAGCCGGACAGAATGATGCGGAGATGCATGCTATCCTGGCGGAGTTCGGGTTACCTTATAAATATCCGGAGAATGTAGAGAAGGCTGCCGAAGATATTTCGGGCGAGATAACGGAGAAGGATCTGGCCGAGAGGGAGGACTTCCGCGATGTGCTTACTTTTACGGTGGACCCTAAAGATGCGAAGGACTTTGATGATGCACTTTCGTATCGCAAATTGCCTTCCGGACTGATTGAGATAGGAGTACATATTGCCGATGTTACGCATTTTGTAAAACCGGACAGCATCATTGACAAAGAGGCGCTGAGCAGGGCTACAAGTGTTTATCTGGTAGACCGTACCATTCCTATGTTACCCGAACGGCTTAGTAACGGACTTTGTTCGCTTCGCCCCAATGAAGAGAAATTCTGCTTCTCGGTGGTGTTTGAAATGACTCCGGAGGCTGTTGTAAAGAATTCGCGCATTTGCCGTACGCTGATTAAAAGCGATCGGAGGTTTACCTACGAAGAGGCTCAGGAGGTTATTGAGAAAGGTGCCGGCGAATGTGAAGAGGCTATTCTTGCCATGGATGGTCTGGCCAAGAAGTTACGGGCCAAACGGTTCAAGGATGGAGCAATTGCTTTTGAGCGTTACGAGGTGAAGTTCGAGATTGATGAGCATGGCAAGCCGTTGAGTGTCTATTTCAAGGAATCGAAAGATGCCAATAAAATGATTGAGGAGTTTATGTTGCTCGCAAATCGTACGGTTGCCGAGTTTGTAGGCAAAGTGCCTCAGGGGAAGACCAAGAAAACGTTCGTGTATCGTATCCACGATTTGCCGGATCCCGACAAGATGGAGAATTTTGCCTCTTTTATCCGCCGTTTCGGTTATAAGCTGAAAACGGACGGAAGCAAGACGGATGTTTCCAAGGGTATTAACCATTTGCTGGATGAGGTACAGGGAAAACGCGAGGAGAACCTGATTGAGACAGTCGCGATACGTGCCATGGCCAAGGCTGTATATTCTACCGAGAATGTGGGGCACTACGGACTGGCATTCGATTATTATACGCACTTTACCAGTCCCATCCGCCGGTATCCGGATATGATGGTTCATCGCTTGCTGGAGCGTTACCTGGCTGGCGGCCGGAGTGTGGTGAAAGCCAAATACGAGGATTTGTGCGAACATTGCTCCAGTATGGAGCAGGTGGCAGCCAATGCCGAAAGGGCTTCTACGAAATACAAACAGGTCGAGTTTATGAGTGATAAGCTGGGCATGGTATACGATGGTGTAATTTCGGGTGTTACCGAATGGGGTCTGTACGTAGAACTGAATGAGAACAAGTGCGAGGGATTGGTGCCTATCCGTGATCTGGATGACGATTTTTATGAATTTGATGATAAGAATTATTGCCTGATTGGAAGACGAAAGAAGCGTCAGTATCGTTTGGGTGATCCGATTACGATCAAGGTGGCTCAGGCTAACCTGGAGAGAAAGCAACTCGACTTTGCGATGGTGGACTGATTCGTAAAGCTGATACTACAAAATAATGAGGGATGTCTTTAGTTTAAGACATCCCTCACTGTTTTATGATTTGAGTAAAGTGGCTGGTATTTGCTTCGCCCTATTTTCTGGGTGCCAGGAATTTATGGTAGGCCATCAATCCGAAGATGGTAACCAGTCCGATTCCGGAGAATATGAGCCAAAGCATGTCCGGCTGGTTGAGCTCGTCTACATAATGTACATAGAGTTTAGCTCCCAGAATTCCACCGATACCGCTTCCTATCACTCCATATAGAAAAGAGTAGCCCAGATACAACGCTTTTTTATCTTCGGGGGCTATCAGACCCACATAGGAGATAAACTTGGGGTGAGCCACCATTTCGCCGATGCTGAAAATAAAGATTCCGGCAATAAATATCCACACACTGGTTGATATAGCCAGGCAAGCCATTCCGGCGGTAGCAATAAGCAACCCGGTTATCATGGTAGGTAGTGCCGGCGTATGCTTTACGATGGAAGATACTACCAGCTGCAACGAAATAATGGCAAAGGCATTGATCACGGTTACGTGCTCTGCATCGAATTTCCAGTCGGGATTGTCGGTAAAGAGTCCCAATATCCCGTTTACAGCCTGATTCACAGGAGTAACGTCTACATGTTCCGTAAGATACCATAATACGGTGTCGAACATCTGAAAATAGAGAATCCAAAATCCGCTGTATATTAGGATCATGGACATAAACCGGATGTCTTTAAGCACCAGGACCACATTCTTGAGCATATCGCCTACTTTCCCTGCAACAGCCGGACGGGCCGGTTCTTTGTACACGAAAAGGTTCAGAAAGAACAGCCAGCCGGTTCCCACCGCTGCCATAATGAATATGTAGTTCCAGGATATCGCCTTCAGATAGGGTACCAGCAACAGCGGGAAAATAAAGGCTCCCAGATTGATGGACCAGTAGAAAATACCAAACCCGAGGGTGGAGTTGCTTTCGTTTGTTTCTCTGGCAATGGTGCCCGAAATGATGGGTTTGAAGCAGCCGGCTCCCACCACCATCAGCAGAAGACTTGCGAACACAAAGGTGTAGGTTGTGCTTAAGCTGGTAAGGAAATAGCCGGTAGACATCACGAGAAAAGCAAAGGTAAGCACCTTCTTATATCCGTATCTGTCGGCAATCGCCCCCGAAAGTATAGGTAGGATGTACAGAAGCGGTGTGATGGTGCTCTTTATAACACCCACACTCTCTTTCGAAAATCCCAATCCGCCCTGATCGATACCCAGTACCAGATAGACGGATAACACAGACATAACGCCGTAGTACGAGCCCCGCTCGAAGAGCTCCATGAGAATGACAGTCCAGAAGTTCCGACTAAACGAACGTATACCTCCGGTGTTTTTTGTTTCTTGCATGCTAATTATTTGATATGAATTTTACCAATAGAGTAAACCGCATACCCCACAGGCAATGAGTGCCAACCCTAGGAGTCCATAAAATATACGGGCTCCTTGACGGCCGAATAATTTAATGAACGTGGCAGCTCCACTGGTTTTGAAATACCAATCGATGTTCAGGATGGCTGCTGTAAGTGAAAACAGTCCCAATGCGATAAAGATTACCAGGATAAAATACTC
This sequence comes from Macellibacteroides sp., assembly GCF_050251695.1. Classification (NCBI taxonomy): domain Bacteria; kingdom Pseudomonadati; phylum Bacteroidota; class Bacteroidia; order Bacteroidales; family Porphyromonadaceae; genus Macellibacteroides; species Macellibacteroides sp. The sequence continues at coordinate 25,596 of NZ_JBFWMI010000032.1, read as the reverse complement.
TGAGGGGCCCATGGTCTTAGTTTATTTCTACGGTACGTGTACCGTCCCGGTTTTCTTTGATTGTAACCTCCACTACGTCGCCCGGCAACAGGTCTTCGATCTTCTCGGGCCATTCGATGAAACACAGGGCGCCCGAATAGAAGTAATCTTCTGTTCCGATATCTTCGGCTTCGCTCAGTTTGTTGATGCGGTAGAAATCAAAGTGATAGATAAGCTCGCCGGTAGTTTCGGAACGGTATTCGTTGATGATAGCGAATGTGGGGCTGTTGATAACATCCTCAACGCCAAGTTCTTCACAGATGGCCTTGATGAAGGTTGTCTTACCTGCGCCCATCTGACCATGAAAGGCAAATACCGTACGATCGTCCATTGCCGCCAGAAAAGCCTTTGCCGATTCGCGGATAGAATCTAAACTGTTAATCTGAATAGTTGTCATCTTTTTTTATACTGTTATCTTTTGGGATCCAGCACAACGAAAGGTATTATCATCTCCTCGAGTGAGATACCTCCATGCTGAAAGGTGTTTTTATAATATGAAACGTAATAATTGTAATTATTCGGATATGCCATAAAACTATCGTTCATGGCGAAAATATATTTACTGCTGATGTTGGGAGAGGGGAGTCCCGCCTTTCCCGGATCATTAATTTCAAACACTTCGCGCGGATTATAGTTCAGCGTTTTTCCCACTTTATACCGTAAATTGGTGGTAGTATGTTTGTCGCCAATCACTTTTACCGCTTCGTTTACCCTGATTGTACCGTGGTCTGTAGTAAGAACTACCTTATAGCCCTTCTCTGCAATCCGTTTAAAAAGCTCGAGGGTGGAAGAGTGCTGGAACCAGGAACGGGTAAGACTCCGGTAGGCTGCTTCGGTCTGCGCCAGTTCGCGGATGGTTTTACTTTCAGTACGGGCGTGCGAAAGCATGTCCACAAAATTGAGCACCACTACGTTCAGTTGGTTGTGAAGCAACTGGGGCAGGGAGGATATTAGCTTTTCGCCATGCTCGGAGTCGTACACCTTGGTATAGGAAAATGAATATTTTTTGCGGAACCGCTCTATCTGTGTCTGAATGAGCGGGGCTTCGTTCAGGTTTTTACCCTCTTCGCTGTCCTCGTCCACCCATAGTTCCGGAAACATCTTGGCTATCTGCTGAGGCATAAGTCCCGAAAATATGGCGTTACGCGCATATTGGGTTGCCGTGGGAAGGATGCTGTAATACAGGGATTCGTCGTAGGTGTAGTAATCGGCCAACAACTCTTTTACAACGCGCCATTGGTCCAGCCGGAAATTATCGATAAGGATAAAGAATACTTTCTCTTCATTGTCCAGCATCGGGAATACCCTTTGCTTGAATAGATCCGGACTCATTTCAGGCCGCTTGGCAGAATCCTGCATCCATCCCAGATAATTCTTTTTAATGAATTTACCGAAAGCCTGGTTGGCTTCCTGCTTTTGCATACGCAGCATGTCGGTCATCGGTCCCTGTCCGCTTTCCAACTCCAGTTCCCAATAAACCAGCTTCTTGTATACCTCCACCCAGTCGTTAGCCGTAAGCGAGTCGTTTATCTGCATGCCGATCCGGTTAAATTCCTGTTGATAACCAACCGTTGTGGTTTCGGAAATAATAACCTGCTGGTGTACATTCTTTTTTATTGAAAGAAGCAATTGGTTGGGGTTGACAGGTTTGATCAGGTAATCGGCAATTTTATTGCCGATTGCCTGGTTCATGATGCTTTCTTCTTCACTTTTGGTTACCATTACAACCGGTATAGAAGGGGCAATCTCCTTGATGAATACCAGCGTCTCAAGCCCTGTAAGTCCGGGCATGTTCTCATCAAGGAAGATAATATCGAAGGTCTGCTCGCGACAATAATCAATGGCATCTTGTCCACTTACTACAGGTACGACTTCGTACCCTTTGTCTTGCAGGAACAGGATGTGAGGTTTTAATAGATCAATCTCATCATCTGCCCATAAGATTCTGTCTTTCTTTGCTGCCATTGTTAACCGTTATATTGTTGTCACAAATGTACGTAATTTGTCGGTATTAATTCTTTTTCATCGTGAAACCTTTTATACCCAATGATTCGTACGATTGGAGCAACGCTTCGTCGTTGTCCGATATCATCAGTAACTTATCGTTTTCGTGCAGTTCGGTATTACCCTTGGGTATGAAATATTTTCCATCTCTTTTAACCATAACCGCCAATGTGTGATCGGGAAGTTTGAGCTGCATCAGTTTGTTGCCGTGACTTAACACCTCTTTGGTGATGTCTATTTCGCTCATGGCCGACTTAATCTCTTCCGGAAGCTCAATGCCGAATTCGTCTTTCCTGTCCGGAGCGTCTGTGAGATGCAACCACCTGGCAACATGGGTTACAGTTGTTCCCTGTACCAAAAGCGAAAGGATGGTGATAAAGAATACCACGTTAAAAATAAGGTTGGCATTTTCGATGCCCGCTATCAATGGATAGGTGGCAAAGATGATGGGAACAGCTCCGCGTAATCCAACCCACGAAATGTAAAGCTTGGCTTTTGTGGTGAAATTCCGGAAAGGAAGCAGACAAAGAAACACGGTTATCGGTCGGGCGAAAATAATCATAAAAATACCAACCGTAAGTCCGATTCCAGCCACTGGAAGCAGTTCGTGGGGATTAACCAGCAACCCCAGCGTGATAAACATTACGATCTGCCATAACCAGGTGAACCCGTCGAAGAAAGTTACAATACTCTTCTTGTGGATAATCTTCGTGTTTCCAACCACCAATCCGGCAATGTAGACAGCCAGATATCCATTTCCTTTTAAGAGCGATGTGATTGAAAATATGAAGAAAATGACTGCCAGCAAAAGTATCGGATACAGGGATTGATTCTCTACATTTACCTTATTGATGATCCATACCGATACTTTTCCTAAGATGTATCCTGCTATCAAACCTAATATTAACTGAACGGCCAGCGAAATGGCTCCATCCAGAAAATTCATACCGTTACTCTGGATATAGGCAATCAGTATTATGGTTAGCATATAGGCCATTGGGTCGTTACTTCCGCTTTCCAGCTCGAGGGTGGGGCGAAGGCGTTGTTTGAGGTAAACCCCTTTGCTTCGCAAGATCGAAAAAACGGAAGCAGAGTCGGTCGACGACATAACAGCCGCCATTAACAATGATTCTGCCAGAGTCAGGGTTTCGTAACCGGCAACCAGCCCTGTAAGCCAGAATATAAAATATCCCGTTATAGCGGTAGTTACCAATACCCCGAGCGTTGCCAATACAACTCCTTGCGATGCAATCGGTTTTATTTCGGATAGTTTTGTATCCATACCTCCCGAAAACAGGATGATACTAAGTGCAATCATCCCGATGAACTGGGCAATCTGCGGATTGCTGAACTGCAGACCCAGACCGTCGCTTCCAAAGAGCATCCCTATTCCCAAAAATAATAGCAGGGCGGGCAATCCGACTCTGAAGCCGGCTTTACCGGCCAGGATACTTACAAATAAAATGACTGAACAGATTAATAAAACTTCTTCGGCATTATGTAACATGGGCAATTCTTTAATTTATGATTTAAATGATAATTTGTATAAACCGGCTTTATCCGGCTAATTTTGATAGTTGGCTGTTAGTATACCTATTATCAATGCGTATGTTACAAAAATAATAAAAAAAAGCGTTTTTTGTTGTAACTTAAGGTTTCAGTTTCCTTTTTTCTTGCTAATTTTAACAAATATAAAGATTGTTACACAGGAGTTTGGAGGGTGAATCTGATGTAATACTGTAAAATGTAATTCGGTTGCTGTTTATGTTATCCTTTGATGGAATAATCGTATTTTTACATGCATCAACAATAATTGATATTATGAGCTTTAAAGAACAATACTGGAAATATTCCCTGATTATAATTATTATTGCCCTGGGGATCGTGTTATTTATTGAATTTATTCCCTTCCTGGGCGGAATCTTAGGTGCTTTCACCATTTATATCCTGTTGAGAAAGCAGATGCTTTTTCTGGTTGTAAAGAAGGGATTCAAAAAAAACAGGGTGGCTCTTCTTTTATTGGCCGAGGCTGTTCTCTGTTTTCTGATTCCTTTGTTTTTTGTAGTGTGGTTGTTGGTAAATAAGCTTCAGCACCTGAATCTGGACACTGCTTCATTGTTACGTACTGCCGAGCATATTGCCGACCTGATCCGGATTAAGACGGGATACAATTTATTTGACAAGAAGAATATTGATATGGTGCTTGGACTGTTGCCTAATATCGGACAGGTGTTGGTGGGGAGTTTAAGTGGATTTGCCGTGAATATGGTGACGTTGCTTTTCGTCCTGTTCTTTATGTTGATAGGAGGGAAGGAGATGGAAAATTACGTGTATGATCTGTTGCCCTTCAATGACAGGGAAAAGCGGAATGTGCTGAACGAAATCAATGTAATAGTGAGATCCAATGCCATCGGTATTCCATTATTGGGTATTATTCAAGGCTTAATTGCCTTGATTGCTTATCTTATATTCGGTGTTCCCAGTGCATTACTTTTTTGTGTGCTTACCTGTGTGGCTACCATTATTCCTGTGGTTGGTACTGCATTGGTGTGGGTACCTCTGGTTATTTATCTATTCTTAACCGGCGAATGGGGTAATGCAATCGGTCTGCTGGCCTATTCGTTGATCATAATTACCAATATCGATAACCTGATTCGTTTTGTCTTGCAGAAAAAGATTGCGGATACTCACCCTCTGATAACAATTTTTGGCGTGATTATCGGTCTCTCTTTATTCGGATTTATGGGCATTATATTCGGTCCATTATTAATATCGGTTTTTATTCTTTGTGTCGATATTTTCAAAAAAGAGTATATTGAAGAGGGTGTTTCTGCTGACAATGAGATTCTCCCTGATGAGGTTGTTCCGGGTGATGGTCAGGTTAAGGATGAAGAATAACAAAAAATCCCTGCAAGTAAACTTGCAAGGATTTCTGTTTGTGCGGCTGAAGGGACTCGAACCCCCACGACTCTCGTCACCAGATCCTAAGTCTGGCGCGGCTACCAATTACGCCACAGCCGCTCTTGATTGCGGTGCAAAGGTAATGCTTTTTTATAAAGAAACAAGTATTTGAGTTATTTTTATTCAATATATGATTTAAATTTTAATGTTCATCCGTTCGATAAGCTGCAATGCAGCTTCAATTAGGGTGTCTTTACCCCGTTGCATGTCTTCGGTAAGCATATTGACCTTCACGTCCGGATCAATTCCGAATTCGGTATGCTCCATAGCTGCATTTAACATCGGACTGGCAGAAAACCGTACACTCCACCCATTGGGAAGTTCCGAATTGAAAGGAAAACCACTTCCCCCTCCGGTGCGGTCACCAAGAATGGTTGTGTGAGGCATCATCTTCATCTTGTTCACAAAATCGTTTGTTGCACTAAAGCAATGTCGGTTGGTGAGTACAACCACCGGACGCAGCCACCGTACACGTTCGGACGGGATGAGGGTAAGTTCGTAAGGTCTGGAGAAATCGTTGTGTCCGGTTCCAGTTTTATGTAAAATATAACCGGTTGTAATTTTATTATCAAGGAAGCGTGCCGCTATCCTGTCGGAATAGGTTAACGAACCTCCTCCGTTATCCCGAACGTCCAGAATAATTGCCTTGCAATCTTTGAAATACATTAAGATATAGTCCAGGTTGGTCTCCCCGATGGCATTGGAGAAACTTCCGTAATAAATGTAGCCAACATCTTTGGAAAGTTTCTTGTATTTCATTCCGCCCGCAATCATGTAATCGGTTCCGAGGTAGTTTTCCTGAATATCTTCCGAGAAATTAGCAGGATAGTCTTCATACCATTTCCAGTACCGGCTTACATCAAAGGAGGAGATAAGATTCGTGTGACCGTCTTTTAGTTCATTCAGCATTTCGCCAAGCAACTTGAACAACTGATCTTGCTTCATGGTGTCGGTAACCTGCACGCTGTAACGGGCATACACATCGTTCCAATCTACATCCTTATATTCAAAGAAACAGTAGTGTTCGTCCATGATTTTCCAGAGAGCTTCGAAGTTTTCCCTCGGAGCAGAAGTGTACTCGTCGGCTTTCTCACACGAAAACAGCCAGAACGACACAAGGAGAAGCAGGCAATATGGTATGCTTTTTTTCATTATCTCAATAATAGGCACTGTTATAGCTGTTAGTCTTCTTAAGCTTTTTACCGCCAAAAGATACAAATTCTTTTACAAAACCGATAAGAAACGAATGAGATACGATGTGACTCTGTATCCCATTTACATCTGTATTGTAATAGGAATTGAGGTAGCCGGCCCGGATTGTGAAATTACCAACCGGAAAGTCGGCCGTAAGGTAATTGCGTATGCCGAATTTGTTGTGCAGTGAGCTGAATAGCACGACACCATCGTTATTTCCCAAATTGAATATTTCGTAATAAGATTGTCCGAAATGTGGAGAGAACATGACTCCGGATAGCGGGATTTCTACCTGATAACGTAAGGTTACCGGATACTCTTTCAGCTGAAGCCTATAGATAGCCATGGCCGAGAGATTCAGGTCAATCTCTGCCTTGGCCGAAGCCGGATTGTTTCCATTTCTTGTATTGTAAATAAAACCGAACAATCCTTTCAGGGAGGCTCCGGTAAGTATCTTGAAATTTGGGTCGGGCAGGAAGTGGTAATGATATCCTAAGCTATAATCGGCAAAACCCGCAAAGGAGGACGCTGTTTCGGCCGGATTACGGGTAAAAGCAAGATCCAGATTGATAAACTGTTGCCTGGATACGTTGTAATTGGCCAGCCTTGTCATCTTCATTCTTTCATTCAGAATTCTCAGTCCCCATCCGGTGTACTTGAGGGGAGAAAGGTAGGAGTCTTTAATATTATACCCACCCGCACCCACAAGGGTTGCTTCATTGACGGACCATGGTTGTTCTCCTTTGTCTTCCTGGGCTGTGAGCGAAGACGAAAGATAAAGAGTTATGATCAGAAGGCTGACTATACGCTTCATAGGCTTTATTCATCAAATAGTTTCATCTGTCCCGTTATTTCATCCAGAATATCTGTATTGCTTTTATCGTCCAAATTTTCCTCATCCTCTTCAACCGTTTCACTTGTATCCTTGTTTTCCTGAGGGAAACGAACCGGTTCAAGTTCATTTACGGTTTCAACCTCGTAAGTTGAGATGCGTTTTCCTTTTGCTTTAAATCCTTTTACCGCAATAAATTCTTCGGCATCCAACACCAGGGTTTCCCTGAAGCTGTCGTGTCCGCCAAATATGACTTCGATGCGCGGATAGGTTTCATCTGTAAGAAGCAAGAGCCTGCTTTCTGTATTCTCGCCCAAAAAGTTTTGCTTACGCGAACTTGATTCCAACTGGAACCGTTTCAGGTAATTGTACTTCTGGTCTGCGTCCCACAGTGCGGCAGTCCACACCTTCGACGAGTCGAATTTTTCTATAATGAGGATATTATCTTCATAGTGATTGCTCAGGTCAAAATTGGTTGTGAAGAAGTCGCCATTCCGGCAAATTACCAGAATCAGGTCGTCGCTCAGGAACTCGCCCAAAGCCTCTCCTCTGCCGTCGTAGTTTAACCGGAGCACGTCTCTGTCGAACCAGACCTGCCTTCCCCCCAAAGTGGAGCTACCTTTTTGCTTCAGTGTAATTTTATGCACCTCGGCTTTAGTAAGCAGATTACCCATGGAGGCACGTCCCTTGATTGCAATTGAGCTGAAGTCTTTTTCGAATACGAGTAACTTCTGACGGGGTTTGGGTTTTAAGATAACCTTAACCGTTTCGGCTTCACCATTGGGGTTTGCACTAAAGTACACAATTCTTGAACCGGCAGTCCCCTTGGTTAAGTCATAATCCTTGTCGCGGGTTACCCCGGTAACCGCAAATCTTTTGATATAATACGGAACCGTTTTGCCATCCCGGTAAATTACGTTGTATATGGTTCGGTTATCGTTCCGCTTAAATACATTCAGGTAGAGAACATTCTTTCCCACAAACATTTTGTCCGAAACCTTAACAACTTTGTAGGTTCCGTCGCGGAAGAAAATAATTATATCATCGATGTCGGAGCAGTTGCATACGAATTCATCTTTCTTCAGACTCATTCCGATGAACCCTTCTTCTCGGTTAATGTATAATTTCTCGTTTGCCTCAACAACTTTGGATGCCTCGATTGTGTCAAAATTGCGAATTTCGGTCAATCGGGGATAGTTCTTGCCGTATTTTTCTTTCAGCATGGTAAACCAATCCACAGTATACTGGACAATATTGTCAAGGTGATACTCTATTTTGCTGATTGCCTCTTTCGTCTGAGCGATAAAGGCTTCACTTTTGTCTGAATTGAATTTCAGGATGCGACCCATCTTGATCTCCATCAACTTGAGAATGTCTTCGCGGGTAACTTCACGAATAAACGATGGTTTGAAGGGGATCAGACGCATATCAATATGTGCTACAGCCTCGTCCATGTCTTTCGAATTCTCAAATTCCTTGTCCTTGTAAATCCGCTCTTCGATGAAGATTTTCTCCAGCGATGCAAAAAACAATGCCTCTTCCTGTTCGGCTTTCTCGATTTCCAGTTCAGTTCGCAGCAGGTGGAGGGTGTCGTCTGCCGAGTGGCGCAGGACTTCACTTACACCCAGGAAATGAGGTTTGTTGTCTCTGATTACGCAGCAATTGGGCGATATGCTGATTTCACAGTCCGTAAATGCATACAGCGCATCAATCGTCTTATCCGAGGATACGCCCGGCGCAAGGTGAACGAGAATCTCCACATTACGGGCTGTATTATCGTCGACCTTCTTGATCTTTATTTTCCCCTTGTCGTTCGCTTTCAGGATTGACTCAATGATGGTAGACGTTGTTTTTCCATAGGGGATTTCGCTGATAACAAGCGTTTTATTATCAAGTTTGGAAATCTTGGCCCTCACCTTAACGGAACCTCCCCGTTCGCCATCGTTGTACTTGGATATATCGATAGATCCCCCCGTCTGAAAATCGGGATATAGGATAAATGGTCTGTCTTGCAGATAGGCTATACTGGCATCCAGCAGTTCGTTGAAGTTATGAGGCAGGATTTTTGATGCCAGACCTACAGCGATACCCTCCACGCCCTGAGCCAGCAGAAGTGGAAACTTGACCGGCAGGGTGATAGGTTCCTTATTGCGTCCGTCATACGATTGCTGCCAGTGAGTTGTTTTAGGATTGAATACCGTTTCCAGAGCAAATTTGGATAAGCGGGCTTCAATGTAACGGGGCGCAGCAGCACCATCACCTGTAAGTATATTCCCCCAGTTTCCCTGGCAATCAATCAACAAGTCTTTTTGTCCCAACTGTACGAGGGCATCGCCAATGGATGCGTCTCCGTGCGGGTGGAACTGCATGGTGTGACCAACAATATTTGCCACTTTGTTGTAGCGGCCGTCGTCCAGACGCTTCATGGAGTGAAGGATCCGTCGTTGAACCGGCTTTAATCCGTCATTTATATGAGGTACAGCACGTTCCAATATCACATACGAAGCATAATCAAGGAACCAGTCCTGATACATGCCGGAAAGGTGATATGATACTCTTCCTTCTGTTTTTCCAGGTATTTTATATTCTGAATGGGTGGAGGTTTCCTGATTGTCGTTTTCGGTTAACTCCACTTCATTTTCCTTGTTGTCTTCGTTGTCGTTCAGCTCTGTAATATCTTCCGGTCTCATATATAATGCTAAATTTAGCTCATGCTTTGGCAAATATACGAACATAATCGAAAAAAATCACTTACTTTGCATGCTTTAAAGTTAGAATAATTTTTATACTGCGTAATATGGCACAAGAAGATGTATTTAAGAAGTTAGTTTCGCACTGTAAAGAATACGGATTCGTATTCCCGTCCTCAGAAATCTACGACGGCTTAGGGGCAGTGTACGATTATGGACAGATGGGAGTTGAACTTAAAAACAATCTGAAGAAATATTGGTGGGATAGCATGACCTTGCTGAACGACAACGTTGTGGGGATTGATTCTGCTATCTTTATGCATCCTACTATCTGGAAAGCTTCTGGCCATGTGGATGCCTTTAACGATCCTTTGATTGATAACAAGGATTCTAAAAAACGTTATCGCGCAGATGTTTTGATTGAAGATTATCTGGCTAAACTTGACGAGAAGATTGACAAAGAGGTTGCCAAAGCGGCCAAACGTTTCGGTGAATCGTTTGATGAGGCACAGTTCCGTGCTACAAATCCAAGGGTGCTTGAAAACCAGGCTAAGAGGGATGAAGTACATGCCCGCTTTGCAAAAGACCTGAACGATGCCAATTTTGAAGACCTTCGGGATCTTATCATCGAATGCGAAATAGTATGTCCGATATCAGGTACCAGAAACTGGACCGATGTACGTCAGTTCAATCTGATGTTTTCTACCGAAATGGGATCTACAGCCGACGGCGCCATGAAGGTGTACCTTCGTCCCGAAACTGCTCAGGGTATTTTTGTTAATTTCCTGAATGTGCAGAAAACCGGCCGTATGAAAATTCCGTTTGGTATTGCACAGATCGGTAAAGCATTCCGTAACGAAATTGTGGCTCGTCAGTTCATTTTCCGTATGCGTGAATTCGAACAGATGGAGATGCAATTCTTTGTTCGTCCGGGAGAAGAGCTGGAATGGTTCGCCAAATGGAAGCAAGCCCGCCTGAACTGGCACAAAGCGCTGGGATTGGGTGATCAGAAGTATCGTTATCATGACCACGAAAAGCTGGCTCACTATGCCAATGCCGCTACAGATATTGAGTTTGAAATGCCTTTCGGATTCAAAGAGGTGGAAGGTATCCACAGCCGTACAGATTTCGACTTAAGTCAGCATGAGAAATTCTCAGGCAAGAAAATGCAGTATTTCGATCCTGAATTGAATAAGAGCTATACACCGTATGTAATTGAAACCTCTATTGGGGTAGACCGCCTGTTCCTTAGTGTTCTGGCCGGTTCGTATTGTGAAGAGACTTTGGAAAATGGCGAAACCCGTGTGGTTTTGAAATTGCCAGCTCAGGTTGCTCCTGTTAAGCTTGCTGTAATGCCGTTGGTAAAGAAAGATGGACTTCCTGAAAAGGCCAACGAAATCATAAACGATCTGAAGTTTGATTTCCGTTGTCAGTACGATGAAAAAGATTCCATCGGTAAACGTTACCGTCGTCAGGATGCCATCGGTACTCCTTTCTGTATTACGGTTGACCATGATACGTTGAACGATAATTGTGTAACAATCCGTTTCCGTGATACCATGTTGCAGGAACGTGTTCCAATCAGTAAACTGCACGATATTATTTCGGAAAAGGTTAATATGAAATCACTTTTCAAAAAAATAAGCGAATGAAAAAATATTGGCACATACTTCTTGTAATGTTCTGCTTTGTCTTATCGGCTTCGTCATGTAGTGATGACAACGAAGAGGTGATTGATGAGGCCTGGAAGCTCAAGAACGAAGAGGCTTTTAATGCGAAGGCATTTGAAGCGGGCTATAACCGTATCGAATCTCAGGGAAAGGAAGGCAGTATCTACTATAAAGTTCTAAAAGCAGGAACTGGTAAACAGCCTTTGTACACAAGTACGGTGAAAGTGTACTACAAAGGATCGCTGGTTGATGGTACTAAGTTCGACCAAAAGCTATTTGAAGACGGCTCTCCTTTCACGACACTTGTTGCCGGACAGACTATCCTGGGATGGACGGTGGCTCTGCAGCATATGCATGTGGGTGATAAATGGGAGGTTTGGATTCCGCAGGAATTAGGATACGGAAAAACTGGACAAGGAGAAATTCCGGCTTATTCGACATTGATTTTTGAGATGGAACTTGTTGAGATTTCAGCAATGTAACAGGAAGACAATTTTGTTATTACATATATGGAAGCCGCCACAAGAATTATATTGTGGCGGCTTCTGTTATTTCGGCTGTTTTTATTATTTTTGGCACTCATAATTATTTATTTAGACTATGCAAAAAATACAACTATTGTTACTGGTGGCAGTATTACTTCTGTCCGGATGTTCCGAAAAACACTTTATAACTGACGACGCCTACCGATCGCAGGTTGAAAAAGATTTTCAGGAAAAGCAAAGGCTATTGCCTGATGGAGATCTGTTTGCCGTTTTTAACGAATCATTGAGCTTGAAGGAAAAAGAGGCGCTAACATTCTTGTATGCTTACATGCCCATCGGAGACCTTACGGATTATGAGGGCGATCTGTACCTTCGAAGTGTACGTTCCACCTTTAAGGCTCAGCAGGAAATGCCCTGGGGCGATTCAATCCCCGAAGATATTTTTAGACATTTCGTACTCCCCATCCGTGTGAATAACGAAACGCTGGATGAAAGCCGGATTGTTTTCTATGATGAACTGAAAGACCGGGTGAAAAACCTTTCATTGCACGATGCAATCCTTGAAGTGAATCATTGGTGCCACGAAAAGGTAGTTTATACACCTTCGGATGCTAGAACTAGCTCTCCGATGGCTTCGGTAAAAACAGCCTACGGACGCTGTGGAGAAGAATCCACATTTACTGTAGCAGCCTTAAGAGCTGTGGGAATACCGGCCCGTCAGGTTTATACTCCCCGTTGGGCTCATACAGATGATAATCATGCCTGGGTTGAAGCGTGGGTGGATGGAAAATGGCATTTTATGGGTGCCTGCGAACCGGAACCGGTACTGGATCTCGGATGGTTTAACGGACCGGCTTACCGGGGAATGTTGATGCATACGAAAGCATTCGGACGTTACAATGGTCCGGAAGAGGTAATGAGCGTAACGGCCAACTATACCGAAATTAATGTGATAGACAACTATGCTCCTACGGCCAAAGCCTATGTGACTGTAGTTGATGCATCCGGAAGTCCGGTTGAAGGAGCCGATGTGGAATTTAAGATATACAATTACGCTGAATTTTATTCTGTCGCCACAAAAAAGACGGATAAAGAAGGAAAAAGCTTCTTGTCTTCTGGTAAAGGAGATTTGTTTGTGTGGGCATCGAAGGATAATAAGTTTGGATATGGAAAGGTTTCGATGGGAAAAGAGGAAAGTATCACAATTATACTTGATAAGACTCCCGGATATCAGGCAACTTTCGAAATGGATATCGTTCCGCCGGTGGATGGCGCAATTCCTGCAACAGTAACGGAAGAACAGAAAGAAACGAATGCAAAACGTCTGCTTGATGAAGATAAGATCAGAAATACGTATGTGTCGACATTCTATTCCATCGAAAAGGCCGATTCACTGGCCAAAGCGTTGGGTGTAGATCCTCTTAAGACAGCCGATTATTTAGTGGGTAGCCGGGGTAACTGGAAAGAGATTGAGCAGTTCCTGATTGAAACACCTCAGGAAAAGCGTGAGCTGGCTCTTGAATTACTGGGAGTTATTTCGGCGAAGGACCTAAGGGACACTCCTGCCGACGTATTGAAGGGTCATCTGAACAATACGCCTGCTGATTCATCCTCATTATTTGCTGCCTATATTATGAATCCCCGTGTGGCAAATGAATTTCTTACACCTTATAAGAAAGTTCTTGCTGCAGGATTTGAAAGTTCTTTCATTCAGTCAGTGAAAGAGAACCCTCAACTATTGGTGAAATGGGTAAGCGACAGCATCCGCCTGGCTGATGAATTGAATGCACAACGTATTCCAATCATGCCTTTAGGTGTATGGAAAGCCCGGGTAGCCGATACAGATTCCCGAAACGTATTTTTTGTTGCGATGGCCCGTTCGCTGGGGATACCGGCACAAATTGAACCTGTTGCAGGAAAAGTACAGTACTATCATCAGAATCAATGGATCGATGTAGATTTTACCGGTAATTTGCAGGATAATCCGAAACAGGGTAAAGTAACAGCTTCCTATAAAGCAATCAAATCATTACAGGATCCGCAGTACTATAGCCATTTTACCATTGCAAAGCTGGGAGCGGATGCCAAACTGCAGACTTTAAATTTCGAACGAAGCGGCAGCGCAGATATGGGAATGGGAAATTCATGGAGTGCTTTACTGAAAACGCCTCTCAATCTTGATGAAGGAAATTATATGTTGATTACAGGTACGCGTATGGCCAATGGATCTGTGCTTACAAATGTTACTTTTTTCTCTGTTGTTGCAGGAAAAACGACACAGATTGATCTTAAGATGAGGGAGAATACGGAAGAAGTACAGGTTATCGGCAGTATTAATGCAGAAGCTTCCTATCGTCCGGCAGATTCGGATAAAGAGCAGACAATCTTGTCAACAACCGGCCGGGGATACTTTGTGGTAGCTATTCTTGGGGCAAGACAGGAACCTACAAATCATGCTTTGCGTGACCTGGCCCAGTTTGCAAAGGAATATGAAGCATGGGGGCGTAGCATGGTTCTATTGTTCCCTAACGAACAGCAATTGAAAAATTTCGATGCCAAGGAATTCGGTACTTTACCCAAGACAATCACCTTTGGAGTCGATACAGATGCCAAGATTTCGAAAATGCTTGTAAATGCTATGAATCTGCCAAATGCAGATACGTTGCCTATATTTGTGATTGCCGATACATTCGGCCGGGTAGTTTTTGTTTCGCAGGGATATACGATTGGACTGGGAGAACAAATGCTGAAAGTTATACATAAATTGTAGTCAATAATTTGATGGAATGTTAGATAGAAGGTGGTCTCTTGGTGAGGCCACCTTTTTTATTTTGTCGGGATTAAAAGGTCGTTTGTCTATGAAATAGGGCGCTACTTATAATTTAATTGGTTGAGCTTTTTTGTTAAAGTAGTTTTGCTTCCGTAAGAAAATACAGAAGCAATATGAAACAATACATGCTTATTCTTTTATCCCTGTTGATTAGTGTTCCATTTGGAACACAGGCACAGGAGAAACCAACCCAATGGACACTCAAAGGCTGTCTTGATTATGCATTGGAGCATAATATTCAAGTAAAGAAAAGTAAGATCGCGCTTGAAGAGACTAAAGTGGATACCAAAACAGCCAAAGCTCAGCTTTTTCCGTCTCTTACAGCATCGGTAACACAGGGACTGGTTAATTATCCTTCAAATGAAGTGGCAACACATACCTCTTATTCGGGGAATTATACCCTGAATGCAAACCTGAAACTTTTTGATGGAGGCAAACGAACCACTGCGATCAAACAACAGCAGCTCCAAACCCAGATGCAGGAACTGGGTATTGAACAGAGTGAAGATGATATTGAGATTGCAATTACTCAAACCTATTTACAGGTTTTATATGCGTACGAAGCAGTCCGGATAAACGAGAATACGGTTGAAGTCTCGGCGGCGCAACGGGATCGTTCTGCCGAATTGCTGAAGGCCGGCTCAATTTCGCGTACAGACATGGCACAGATGGAATCGCAGCTTAGTACGGACAAATACCAGCTTGTTGTAGCCCAGACTAACCTGGAAAATTATAAACTGCAATTGAAGCAATTGCTGGAATTAAATATCAACGAGGAGATTTTTTTACAGATCCCCCAGTTAAGTTCGGAAGATGTACTTAGTCCCCTTCCCGATAAGCAGACTGTTTATCAAACCTCCCTGAGTGTGATGCCACAGATAAAAAGCAGCCGTATGAATATTTCCATTGCCGAATTGGAAAAGAAAAAAGCCAAAGCAGGATACCTGCCGTCTTTATCCCTAAATGCCGGTTTAGGAACCGGTCATCTTTCCGGCACGGATTACTCCTTCGGAAGTCAGATGTGGAACAAATTCAACCAAAGTATAGGAGTTACATTGAGTATCCCAATTTTTTCCAACCGCGAAAATAAATCGGCAGTCGAAAAGGCCCAGTTGGCATACGAAAGCAGTCAGCTTGACTTCCTAAATGCTGAAAAGGAGCTGTTAAAGACTGTCGAGGGAGTCTACCTGGATGCAATTTCTTCTCAAAATCAGTATACCTCGGCGATTGAACGACTTAAATCTGTTGAAGAAAGTTATAAACTCACAGAGGAGCAGTTTTATCTGGGAATGAAAAATACATTGGAGCTGCTTACGGAAAAGACCAATTTACTTACAGCTCAGCAAGAAGTGTTGCAGAGCAAGTATATGTCTATACTGAGTATTCAGCTGTTGAACTTCTACCAGAAGAAACCGATTGATATAAATTATTAATTATTTCATTTCACTCTCTTTTTTGTTTGAAGTCTTTGTGAAAAGGCTTTTAAACAGGGGTAGCTGCAATATGCTACCCCTTTTAAAAAAACTCAAAAGCAGACTGACCATATTAAAGAACAATATAATAGCAAGGCATATGAAGAATAAAAGGATCATAACAGGTGTAGGGATCGTAGCTGTTATTGCCATCGGTGCTTATTTCTTATTGCAAGGAGGAAAAACCAAAGACAGAATGACCCTGGAAACAGGGAAGGTAGTCCGGAATTCAATCAATACCATGGTTACGGCTACGGGTACTGTCGAGCCGATTACCGTAGTCGAAGTCGGAACACAGGTATCGGGTATTATCGATAAAATATATGTCGATTTTAACAGCCAGATAAAAAAAGGACAACTATTGGCTGAAATGGATAAAGTAACTTTACAAAGTGAACTTGCCAGTAAGCAATCCGCATTGGCCAGCAGTAAGACTGAATATGAATATCAGCAGAAGAATTTTGCACGGAGCAAAACGTTATACGAAAAGAAGCTGATTAGCGATACCGACTATGAAACGGCTGTCTACAATTATGAAAAAGCAAAAAATACCTACGAAGGGAATAAAGCCGATCTAGTAAAAGTAAAACGGAATCTGGGTTATGCTACAATCACATCCCCCATTGACGGTGTTGTTATATCTAGAGCGGTGGAAGAGGGGCAGACTGTTGCAGCAGGGTTCAGTACTCCAACGCTGTTTACGATTGCAAACGATTTGACACAAATGGAGGTGATTGCCAACGTAGATGAAGCGGATATAGGTCAGGTTGAGGAAGGACAACGTGTTTCATTTACTGTAGATGCCTATCCCAACGATGTTTTTGAAGGGCAGGTTACACAGGTCAGGCTTGAGGCAACCACCACCTCAAACGTCGTTACCTACGAAGTGGTAATCAATGCTCCGAATCCCGATTTGAAGTTGAAACCCGGTCTTACTGCCAATATTACAATTTATACACTGGAACGTACAAATATTCTTACAGTTCCATCCAAGGCACTTCGCTTTGTTCCGGATGCGTCACTTCTTGAACCGTTGGGAATCACGCTTGCCGATAAATTGCCTGCTGTTACAGCCGGTAAGAAATTAGTCTGGCAGAAGAAGGGGATGGTGTTAACCCCCAGATTGGTAACAGTAGGAATCACGAATGGAAGTGTAACCGAGGTAACAGATGGTTTGAAGGAAGGCGAAGAGGTTGTTGTAAGTCTTACTTCCATGGCAGAAGCGACGGTAGCTCCGGCAGGAGAGAAGAGCCCGTTTATGCCTCAGCCTCCGGGTTCAAACAGAAAAAAGTAAGGGTTTGACTCTTTCTTAAATTTGAGTTGTATGAAAAAGGAAATAATAAGATTAGATAACATCAAGCGAGATTTTCAGGTAGGAGAGGAGACGGTTCATGCCCTTCGCGGCGTCTCATTTTCAATCTCGGAAGGCGAATTTGTAACGATCATGGGAACAAGCGGTTCCGGTAAATCGACACTACTCAACATGCTTGGATGTTTAGATACCCCAACATCCGGCGACTATTACCTGGATGGTGTTTCTGTCCGGAAAATGGGCAAGAATGAAAGAGCTTCACTTCGAAACCGGAAAATTGGATTTGTATTTCAAAGTTACAATCTGTTGCCTAAAACAACAGCCATCGAGAATGTGGAATTGCCATTGATGTATAACCCGACCTATTCGGCTGTTGCCAGGAAAAATAAATCTATCCAGTCACTGGAAGCTGTCGGCTTAGGCGACCGTTTGCATCATAAAAGCAATCAGATGTCGGGAGGCCAGATGCAACGGGTTGCCATTGCAAGGGCGTTGGTGAATGATCCGGTAATCATCTTAGCGGATGAGGCTACGGGAAACCTTGATACAAGGACATCCTACGAGATATTGGTGTTGTTTCAGGAACTTCACAAGATGGGGCGTACCATTATTTTTGTGACACACAATCCGGAGATAGCCCGATACTGTTCCAGAAACATTTTACTCCGGGACGGATATGTGGTAGAAGATCGCATCAATCCTACCATTCTTTCGGCAAGGGAGGCTTTGGATAAATTACCAAAAAATGAAGATTAAAGAAATTGCTTTATGAACTATACAAACCTGCTGAAGATTGCTCTCCGGGCATTGGCTAACAATAAAATGAGAGGGTTCCTTACCATGTTGGGTATTATTATCGGAGTAGCTTCGGTAATCACGATGCTTGCAATCGGTCAGGGATCCAAAAAAAGTATTCAGAGTCAGATATCGGAGATGGGATCCAATATGATCATGATTCAACCCGGTGCAGATATGCGTGGCGGTGTCCGTCAGGATGCTTCTGCCATGGAGACGTTGAAACTTGCAGATTATGAGGCTGTCAAAAATGAAACCCGCTATGTGAGTGCTGTCTCTCCTACGGTAAACAGCAGCGGACAACTTATTTACGGAGCCAAAAATTATCCATCCAGTGTATATGGAATTAATGAAGATTACCTGAGCATTCGTAAATATTCGATCGAAGAAGGCGATATGTTCACCGAGCAAGATATATTGTCGTCGGCCAAGGTCTGTGTGATAGGTAAAACAATTGTCGACAACCTATTTACCGGAGGAGAGAGCCCTGTAGGCAAGGTGATCCGGTTTAATAAAATTCCGTTTAAAGTGGTTGGAGTTCTTAAGTCGAAAGGATACAACAGTATGGGAATGGATCAGGACAATCTGATGTTGGCTCCCTATACAACCGTTCAAAAGAGAGTCTTGGCAATTACGCACCTGCAAGGTATAACGGCGTCGGCATTGAAAGAAGAGTATACCGAACAAGCGATTGCGGAAATTGAAGATCTGCTCCGCCGCAATCATAAGTTACAATTGACGGACGACGACGATTTCAATATCCGGTCGCAGCAGGAGTTAAGCAGCATGCTTACTACTACGACCGACCTGATGACTGTTTTGCTGGCTTGTGTTGCGGGAATTTCGCTTTTGGTTGGAGGAATTGGGATTATGAATATTATGTATGTTTCGGTAACGGAACGGACCAAGGAGATTGGACTTCGTATGAGTATCGGAGCCAAAGGACGTGATATTTTAGCTCAATTCCTGATCGAAGCCGTACTCATAAGTGTTACAGGAGGACTCATCGGTGTTATTTTTGGCGTAGGATCTTCTCTGGTTGTCAATATTCTTTTCCGATTTCCCATATCCATACAGGCATGGTCGGTTGCTCTGTCTTTTCTGGTATGCACAATTACCGGTGTATTTTTTGGATGGTATCCGGCACGTAAAGCATCAGATCTTGATCCGATTGAGGCCATTCGTTATGAGTAGAAATAAGTATTGAATTTACGTATAAATTGTATCTTTGTGAAAAATAATGAAACTTTAATGAGCGAATTTGAGAGTAAAAGGCCGTTTCAGTGGCTAATTCACTGTGCAGCTTGGGGAGTTTTGTTCGGCCTGCCTTTTTTCTTTACCGGAAGAGAGGCGCAGCCCGTTACGCTGGAGAGTTATCTTCGGTTCGTGATCATCCCCTTTTCATTTATGATCGTTTACTATGTAAACTCATTGATGCTGATTGAAAAGTTTTTATTCACTAAGAAAGCATGGAAGTTTGCTGCATCCAATGTGGTGCTTATTGCTTCAGCCATGATTTTTGTGCATCTTATGATGCAATACCTCCCGAATCCTCATATCGGCAGACCTCGCCCCGAGAGAGAATGGCAGGATGCTTTTCTGTTTTTTCTCGGAAATGCCGTGCTTTATCTTTTGGTTGCCGGATTAAGTGTAGCAATTAAGATGACAAACAGCTGGTATAAGGTGCAGTCCGATAAAACAGCCCTGGAAAAAGAACGGGCAGAGGCCGAACTGAAAAACCTGAAAAGTCAGCTAA
Organism: Macellibacteroides sp.; assembly: GCF_050251695.1. Lineage (NCBI taxonomy): Bacteria > Pseudomonadati > Bacteroidota > Bacteroidia > Bacteroidales > Porphyromonadaceae > Macellibacteroides > Macellibacteroides sp. The sequence goes on along the minus strand of NZ_JBFWMI010000032.1, from coordinate 5,556 downwards.
ACCCCCATTTCCTTTTTAATACCCTCAATAACATCTATTCGCTTATTTCCTTCAGTCCGGAACGGGCACAGGGGGCTGTACACGAGTTGAGTAAATTACTCCGATACGTTCTTTACGAGAACAACCAACACTTTGTTCCTTTGGAAAAGGAGCTTGATTTTTTGCGTAATTACATTGAGCTGATGCGTATCCGTCTGCCGGAGCAGGTGAAACTTGAAACCCGTATTGAAGCAGGAGAGGCATCTAGTGCGCTGATTGCACCCTTGCTTTTCATTTCACTGATAGAAAATGCTTTCAAGCATGGGGTAAGTTATAGCAATCCCTCATTCATACATATTCAGATTATGGCAGCGGACCGATACAATCTGACCTGCGAAATAACCAACAGTTTCTTCCCAAAAAGTGACCAGGATAAAAGCGGATCCGGAATCGGACTAAGTAATTTAAGAAAAAGACTGGAGTTGCTTTATCCTGGCAGGTATGTACTTGAATGCGGACAAGAGGGTAGTTTGTTTCGGGCTGTATTGCGTTTAACACTTAAAGAGGAAAATGTATGAAACTTACCTGTTATGTGATAGACGACGAACCTCTGGCAGTAAGTCTGCTTGAAAGTTACGTAAAGAAGACACCCTTTCTTGCATTGGAAGGAACGTTCAACAGTGCTATTCATGCGCTTACAGCCATATCCGACCATCCGGTGGATATCCTTTTTTTAGATATACAGATGCCCGAACTTAGTGGTCTGGAGTTCTCGCGGATCGTTGGGGGAGAGACTCGTATTATCTTTACCACGGCATTTGAACGATATGCTGCCGACAGCTACAAAGTGAACGCCCTCGACTATTTATTGAAGCCTATCAGTTACCCCGATTTTCTTACAGCGGCCAACAAAGCTTTGCAATGGTTCGAAATGACACGTAAGAATACCATTCAGGCAGACGGGACTGTAATTCCGGTTAAAGAGGAGATCGAGAGTATTTTTGTAAAGACAGAATACAAGTTGATACAGATAGCCCTTAATAAAATACTGTATATTGAGGGGCTAAAAGATTATGTAAAAATATATACGGAAGACGATATCCATCCCGTCCTGTCGCTGATGAGTATGAAGACAATGGAAGAGATGCTGCCCTCAAAGAATTTTATCAGGGTACACCGTTCCTACATTGTACAGGCGCAGAAAATAAAAGTCATCGAACGGAACCGCATCGTTTTTGGAAAAGCATACATTCCTATTTCAGATAATTACAAACCGCGGTTCATGGAATTTTTGAGTCAGCGTTCCCTCCTTCCAAAAGGAAAAGATTCCCTTTAGCTATAGCTTCCACGTATAAATTCTTTCTATCTTTGTCTGAAATAAAAAAGCATAAGAGGTATCAATGGAACGATTTGCAGCGATAGATTTCGAAACAGCCAATGGTCAGCGAAGCAGTGTTTGTAGTGTGGGGATTGTGTTGGTTGAAAACGGAGAGATTACAGATTCTATATACAGCCTGATTCGTCCTCGTCCCAATTTCTATACCCGGTGGACAACCGCTATCCATGGATTATCGTCGGCTGACACTCTTGATGCTGATGATTTTCCGGTTGTTTGGGAAGGTATTGCTCCGCAACTGGAAGGAATGCCGCTTGTTGCCCATAACAGTCCGTTCGACGAAGGTTGTCTTAAGGCTGTACATTCTTTATACGGAATGAGTTACCCGGATTATACATTTTATTGTACCTGCAGACTATCCAGACGCCAATATCCCTCGTTGGTAAATCACCAGCTTCACACCGTTTCGGCTCATTGCGGATATAACCTGGCGAACCATCACCATGCCCTTGCCGATGCCGAAGCATGTGCAAAGATTGCCTTAAAGCTTATGGAAGAAAAAGGGGTATCCCGTTTGTGCGATTTACTAGCAAGATAGACTATCGCTTTTCTCCTGCAATTTTATCCATTATAACAGCGATGGCTCCATCTCCCGTTACGTTGCAGGCAGTACCGAAACTGTCCATGGCTATGTACAACGCAATCATCAATGCCTGTAATGTATCATTAAAGCCAAGCATACTTTGAAGCAACCCTAAGGCAGCCATGATTGCACCACCCGGTACGCCCGGTGCAGCCACCATGGTGATAGCCAACATTAGTATAAAAGCTCCGATTTCCATAAATTGGACCGGCATCCCGGACATATACATAATTGCCATCGCGCAGGCAGTTATCTTCATGGTGCTTCCGGCCATATGGATGGTAGCACAAAGGGGAACTGTAAATACGGCAATATTTTCGCGTACTCCATTTTTGATTGTCTGAGCCAAAGTAACGGGTATCGTTGCTGCCGACGATTGTGTACCTAATGCCGTAGCATAAGCCGGTAGCATAGTTTTCAACAGCTTGAAGGGATTCTTCTTTCCGATTGCACCGGCAATACAAAATTGAACAATCAGCAGTACGACGTGAAGCACAAAGATGAATGCAATAATCTTTACAAACATCGTAATGATACTGAATACCTGCCCACTAACAGTCATATTCAGGAATATACCAAAAATATGCAAAGGAAGAAGCGGAATTATAACCACCTCTATCAGCTTGGTGATAATCTCCCTGAAATCTCTAAAACCGTTTTTCAGCGTTGTCCCGTTGATGGCCGACAGTCCCAATCCGATGGTGAAGGATAATAAAAGAGCCGTCATCACATCCATAAGCGGAGGCATGGCCACCTTGAAATAGGGAAGCAGCAGAAAGTTTTCCGGATTCTCAACAGCACTTAAGCTTGACGACACCGGAATAATGGAAGGGAAAACAGCCGCACTGCTGAAATAGGTGAAAAAGCCCGACATAATTGTGGATAAGTAGGCAATCAGTGCGGTAATAGCAAGCAATTTACCGGCACCTTTCCCCAAATCTCCTATGGCAGGAGTAACCAGCCCTACGATAATCAGAGGGATGGTAAAACTCAAAAAGTTTCCAAAAAGCGAATTAAAGGTAACAAAGAACCGGGCGATGCCAGCCGGTAAAAACTGGCCGAATAGTACACCCGCAGCAATAGCAATTACAACTTTGGCAAGTAGTGTGATTTTAATTTTTTTCATCAGGTATGGATTTATGGCCTGTTTCGTGTATTCTTTTTATTTTGTAACCTGTTGAGGCAATGAATATACTCATCAGGGGACTTATCAGATTGAAAAAACAATAGGGAAGATAGGAGAGTGTTGCCACTCCCAGGATAGTTGCCTGGGTCATTCCGCAGGTGTTCCAGGGGATAAGTGGCGAAGTTACCGTAACAGCATCCTCGGTTGTACGGCTCAGTAATCGGCTTTCGTATCCTTTTTGCTTGTAGATATCTTTAAACATGTTTCCGGTTAAGATGATGGACATATACTGATCGGCTGTACAGATGTTGAAAAAGAGACCGGATGCCACCGTCGAGCCAACAGTTCCCACAGTACGTTTCATAAATCGGAGGAACAAAGAGGTTATACTTTGCAACATTCCGCTGGCAGCCATAGCTCCACCAAAACACATGGCACAAATTATCAGCCAGATGGTTCCTAACATACCGCTCATTCCACGGGTGGACACCAGGTCATTCAGTTCCGCATTTCCTGTTTCAATCTGCGTACTTCCGTAAAACATGGTCATAAACCCTCTGAACATGGCGTTGGAACCTTCTTCATTATCTCCCGCAATTTCAAGCAAGATGTCAGGCTGGAAAATAAGAGCGAAAACCCCGGCAAGTACGGATGATATAAATAAGGTGATCAATGGCGGCACTTTCTTTGCGATCAGGATTCCGGTTACAACAGGTACGATAAACAACCAGGGGGTGATTGTAAAGCTTTCTTCAAGAGACTGCGAAAACTGGGCCATCTGATCCCCGGATGAAGCGGTATGAAAGAATCCGGTAATGGTGAATAAAACCAACGTGATGGTCATCGACGGAACGGTTGTAATCAACATATAGCGGATATGAGTGAAGAGCGGAGTATCCGTAATGGACGAGGCTAGCACCGTAGTGTCCGAAAGGGGAGAAATCTTATCGCCAAAGTAAGCACCCGAAATGATAGCTCCGGCAATCCATCCTTCGTCGTATCCCTGAGCCCTGCCGATACCCAGCAGAGCGATACCGATGGTGGCAATGGTAGTCCACGAACTGCCGGTCATTACAGATACAATTGCACAAATAACACAGGTAGAAACCAAAAAGAAGGTAGGATGAATCAGCTTGGTGCCGTAATATATAAGTGTAGGCACCACCCCGCTTATCATCCAGCTTCCCGAAATGGAGCCAATGATCAACAGGATAAGTAATGCCGAGGCAACTCCGGTAATGTTGTTTACGATAGCTGTCTCTATAGTTTTCCAACGCACTTTACTCACGCTCATGGCAATAAGCGAACATACGGCGGTTGTGGCAAGCAGCGAAATCTGACTGCCTCCGTTCAGTGCATCACTCCCGAAAGTACGGATTGTTACAAATAGTAAGCTTACCAACACAAGGATGGGCACAAGTGAAATAATAGGTGATGGTAACTTTACCGTCTGATTCTCCATTCGTTGTTTTTTTGTAATAATGTGCAAACTTAGGAAAAAAAAGATTGCCAAAATTCACCTAAGACTGATTTTGTGTGATAATATTAGGTTGTATTGGCAAAAATGCCTACTTTTACACAATTTTTTATTTCGCAAAAAAGACAGTAATCTTATGGCAATTTACTTAAACGATGTATCGAGAACTTTCGGGGAGTATTTACTTATTCCAGGTTTGACCACGAAGCAATGTGTACCATCCAATGTGTCTTTAAGAACACCTTTAGTTAAGTTCGCAAAAGGGGAGAAGTCGGCTATCGAGCTGAATATTCCATTGGTGTCGGCAATCATGCAATCGGTTTCCGGCCCCGAATTGGCTATTGAATTGGCTCGTAACGGCGGACTTTCCTTTATCTTCGGTTCTCAACCAATTGTTTCTCAGGCGGAAATGGTTCGCAAAGTTAAGAAATTCAAAGCAGGTTTTGTGGTTAGTGATTCCAATCTTACTCCTGAAAATACGTTGGCAGATATTTTGTCATTGATTCAGAAAACGGAACATTCCACCATCGGTATTACAGACGATGGAACGCCTAACGGTAAATTGCTCGGTATGGTTACCAGCCGCGATTACCGTGTTGGAGTGGATAGTCCGGATAAGAAAGTAAAGGATCTGATGACTCCCTTTTCCAAACTTACAGTTGGGAATCTGGGCATAAGCCTTTCGGATGCCAATCAGATTATTTGGGATCATAAATTGAATACACTGCCTATTATCGACAAGGACCAGAATCTTTGTTACTTTGTATTCCGTAAGGACTATGATAGTCACAAGAACAATCCCCACGAATTATCCGATAATTCGGACAAGAAGTTATTGGTAGGAGCAGGAATTAACACCCGCGATTATAAAGAGCGCGTACCGGCACTTGTTGAAGCCGGAGTAGACGTTTTGTGTATCGACTCTTCAGACGGTTATTCGGAGTGGCAATATGAAACCCTTCGTTGGATAAAGGAAACATACGGTAATCAGGTCT
>NZ_JBFWMI010000031.1:0-31367 GCF_050251695.1 Macellibacteroides sp. | reverse complement strand
ACTATGGAACGGATACTTCGGCCGAAGGACGCCTGCTTATAAGGGAGTTGTTGGCCGCCACAAGCGAAGGATTGGGACAAGGAGAAGTTCCGGTATTTCCGATACAGATATTTAAGGTGAAAGAGGGTGTTTCTTATACCGAAGCCGATTATAACAAGGCTATGGCCGATTTCGATAAGGCCATGAGCGGAGAGATTGCTTTTGATGCGCCTAACTTCGACCTGTTACTGGAAGCCTGTAAGACAACCTCGGTTGCTTTGTTCCCTAATTTTATTTTTCTGGATACCCCCTTTAACAAGAATCCCCTTTGGAAAGCAGACGATCCGAAACGATATCGTTACGAAGTGGCATCAATGGGATGTCGTACGCGGGTATACGAAAATATGCACGGCGAAAAGAGCTCGCTGGGCAGAGGGAACCTGTCCTTCACCTCTTTAAATATGCCTCGTCTGGCAATCAAGGCAAGACGGGAGGCGGAAGAATTACATCCGGACGGCGACAAACACACTATCCGCAAGGAGGCAAAACAGCTTTTTATAGAATCCGTACGCAATATGTGTGCACTTATTGCCGAACAGCTGTACGATCGCTATCAATATCAACGCACCGCTCTGGCCCGTCAGTTTCCTTTTATGATGGGCAACGATGTCTGGAAAGGAGGATCAACGCTGCAGGCAAACGATGAAGTGGGCGATATCATTCGAACCGGAACTCTGGGTATTGGCTTTATCGGCGGTCACAATGCCATGGTGGCTCTTTATGGCGAAGGTCATGCACGCCACATGGAGGCATGGCAAACCCTGTACGAAACCCTCGAGGTGATGAATCAGGTGGTAAACAAATACAAGGATAAATACAAACTCAACTATTCTGTTCTGGCAACACCTGCCGAAGGATTATCCGGACGTTTTACAAAGATAGACCGGAAGGTTTACGGCATCATCCCCGGCGTGAACGATCGCGACTACTACATAAATTCATTTCATATCGACGTGAAAGAACCTATATCAATCCTTGAAAAGATAAAGAAAGAGGCCCCTTTTCATGCCCTCACCGGAGGGGGACATATCACATACGTGGAGCTGGACGGCGAAGCGAAGAAGAATGTTTCCGCCATTCTTAAGATTGTAAAGGTTATGTATGATCAGCAGATTGGGTACGGCTCTATCAACCATCCGGTAGACACCTGTAAACAATGCGGATACAAGGGAGTGATATACGACAAATGTCCGGTTTGCAGGGGAGAAAACATCCTGCGTCTGCGCCGTATCACAGGTTATCTTACCGGAAATCTGGATAGCTGGAATTCATCAAAAAAGGCTGAAGAAAAAGATCGTATCAAGCACCGGTAAGATGGATGACGTTAAACAACTGATCGCCCAAAACATACGCGTACTGAATATTTATCCCGAGACCATCTCCGATGGTTTCGGACTTCGGTATGCCATCTATCTTTCGGGTTGCAGTCATCACTGCCCGGGTTGCCACAATCCCGAAAGCTGGAACCCACAGCAAGGAACGCTGCTTACGGAAGAGATGCTTAAAGATATGCTGACAGAGATTTGCAGGAATCCCCTATTAGATGGCATCACTCTCTCGGGGGGAGATCCGATGTTCCACCCAGAAGGTGCCCGGATGCTTCTTAAAATATTGAAGGAGAAAACAAACCTGCCAGTCTGGTGCTATACAGGCTATACGTACGAAGAGATGGTGCAATCAACGGCATTGAAGGCCTGTCTTCCCTACATCGATGTGCTTGTGGACGGCCGTTTCGACCGGGAATTATTTAACCCGTCGCTGGCGTTCAGAGGAAGCAGCAACCAGCGAATCATACATCTGCATAAAAACTCCTGATACAAAACAAGGGAGGTCCGAAACCGGATCTCCCTTGTTTTATAACCTGCAGCCTGTTGCTTCAGATATTCAATTGCAAAATTAATATTGTCTTTCCAACAACCAGGCATCCTGGAAATTAGGAGCATATTTTGCTTTAATGGCATCGCGGCTATCAGCAGCATCAGCCTTTTCATCGAAACTTGAAACAATTACACGCAACATACCTTCTTCGTTCTGAGCAAGGATTGCCTTGTAACCTGCATTCTGCATGCGTTCTTTCAATGCATATGCATTTGTTTTATTTTTAAAACTACCGATTACAACGCTGTAGCGTCTCAATCCGTTTGCGTCTTCACCTGTAACAGCAGTAACTCTTTCCTGACGAACCGCAGCACTTGATGTTCTGGGCTTTGATACCGGAGCAATCACCTCTTCCTCAACTTGTGCGGGAGCTGTAGTCATCTCTTTCTCTTTTGCTTGTTCGTAAGCGGCCTTATAAGCACTCTGTTTAGGTTTACATGAGCCGAACGACACAACCATAGCGATAGCGGCTCCAAATAACCAAATCTTCTTCATACCAGTCAGTTCTTAAATTTAGATATGCAAAGATATAAATTAAATTTAGTACTTTCGCATTCAAAATATAATATAATATAAATTAATGAATAAATCTATCGGAACAATGGTAATGGCAACATCCGTTTTACTTGGCGCCTGTACGCAGGAAACTAAAAAAACGGACGAAGCAGCACCCCTGATCAAACGTACAGAGGTGAAATCGGAAAATGGAGTGCTTACTCCAGAAGTACTGTATAGCATGGCCCGCGTAAGTGATGCACAAGTTTCTCCGGATGGAAGCAAAGTTCTTTACGGAGTTACCTTTATCAGTGTTGAACAGAATAAAGGCAATCGCGAGTTGTTTGTTGTTAATGCAGATGGCAGCGACAAGAAACAGATTACAGAAACTCCCCAAAGCGAACAAAATGCTGTTTGGATTAAAGGCGGTAAAGAGATAGCCTTCCTATCATCCGAAAGCGGATCTTCGCAGATTTGGGTGATGAATGCAGACGGAAGTAACCGCAGACAGTTGAGCAAGCTCGAAAACGGGATCAATGCTTTTGCTCTCTCGCCGGACGAATCGAAGGTGTTATACATCCAGGACATTAAATTCGGACAACGTACCGTGGATTTATATGCCGATCTTCCCAAGGCTACCGGGCGTGTTGTAGATGATTTACTTTATAAGCATTGGGACGAATGGGTGGAAACCGTTCCTCATCCTTTTGTTGCTTCTGTAACTGAAAGCGGACTTACGGACATGGCAGACATTATGGAAGGTGAGCCTTTTGAGTGTCCGATGAAACCAAACAGCGGAATTGAAGACCTGGCCTGGAGCCCGGACGGCAAACTGATTGCCTATGCCAGCAGAAAGAAAACGGGTAAAGCGTATGCGTTATCTACCAACTCAGACATTTACATTTACGACCTGACAAGTAAAAACACCCGCAACCTTACAGAAGGAATGATGGGATACGACATTATGCCCCAGTTCTCGCCCGACGGTAAATCCATCGCTTGGGTAAGTCAGGAGCGCGACGGATACGAATCTGACAAAAAAAGACTCTTTGTTGCCAATCTCCAAACCGGCGAAAAGCAAGATCTGACACAGTCGTTCGATTATAATGCGGATGCCATCCAGTGGCTTCCCGATGGAAAATCGCTGTACATGATTGCTTGTAAAGAGGCTGTAACCCATATCTGGCAGGTAGGCGTTGCCGACAAGCAGATCCGTCAGATCACCAATGGTCAGTACGACTATGTAAGCATGCATTCGGTTGGTAATACAATGGCAGCTATCCGCCAGTCGCAGGTAAACCCTTCCGAAGTATTTGCTGTAAATACACAATCCGGCGAAGCGACCGAAATAAGTTTCGAGAACAAAGCCATTCTGGATCAGCTAAACATGCCTAAGTCGGAATCCCGTTGGATCAAAACAACCGACAACAAGCAAATGCTTACCTGGGTGGTATATCCTCCTCATTTTGATCCTGCCAAGAAATATCCGGCTATTCTGTACTGTCAGGGTGGTCCGCAAAGCACAGTAAGTCAATTCTGGTCGTATCGCTGGAACCTGGCCATCATGGCATCACAGGGATACATCGTGGTAGCTCCGAACCGCAGGGGACTTCCGGGCTTCGGACAAGAATGGAACGAGCAGATCAGCGGCGATTACGGCGGTCAGAATATGAAAGATTACTTTTCAGCCATCGACGAGCTGGCAAAAGAACCCTATGTTGATAAAGACCACCTGGGTGCTGTAGGCGCAAGCTACGGAGGCTTTTCAGTGTACTGGCTTGCCGGACACCATAACAAACGCTTTAAGGCCTTTATCGCTCATGCTGGTATATTCAATCTGGAGCAACAATACCTTGAAACCGAAGAGATGTGGTTTGCCAACTGGGATATGGGTGGAGCCTATTGGGACAAAAGCAATGCTACAGCCCAACGTACCTTTGCCAACTCTCCTCATAAGTTTGTAGACAAATGGGACACCCCTATTCTGGTAACTCACGGCGAAAAAGATTACCGCATCCTGGCTTCTCAGGGTATGAGCGCCTTTAATGCAGCCCAGTTGAGAGGTATTCCTTCCGAAATGCTCATCTTCCCCGACGAAAACCATTGGATAGCTCAGCCTCAAAACGGTATACTGTTCCAACGTGTGTTCTTCCGTTGGTTAGACAAATGGCTTAAGGAATAGCATCTTCTTTAAAGGTAAAGAGTACAAATAAGTATACTTCCCTGTAAGATGCCGGCAAAGGTTACCCCCTTTAGCCGGCATCTTTTTTTATACGGTTTTCCTTATCCTGCAAAAAGCCTATATTTGCATTTAATACAAATCCAAATTATTTTCATGTATGCCAAGATTAAAACCTGAATTCGAAATCTGCAGCTTTGGACTATATACAGCATGGGACCGCGAATCCAAAGAGCTTCCTAAAATACGCAAACACACACTCGAGATACATGCTGAAACCGGTGTAGAATTCGGATTGATCTTGTCTGTAAAAAAAGCAAAAGGAGAAGTATTGGAATATAGGATCGACCATCCACCATTTACAGATGAACAAGGGAATATAGCTCCGCCCTTTGAAGGCACCTACTATATAAGCAGCAACGATTTCCGTTTTTTTCTGGGAGATACTGTATGGGAACCTGTGGAAGACAAAAAGGGTATCTGGAAACTTTCGGTATACTACAAAGGGAAAGAGGTAGCCGGAAAACAATTTATACTGGTGTAATAAAAAACAAAAGGCCCTCAGTCTGCCGACTGAAGGCCTTGCGACAACCGCTTTACGAAGTTATCCTAAATACGATTTGAGCAGTTTGCTACGAGTACCCTGTCTTAATCTTCTGATTGCTTTTTCCTTGATCTGGCGGACGCGCTCTCTAGTGAGGCCAAATTTGTCGCCAATCTCTTCTAGTGTCATCTCCTGACTTCCAATACCGAAAAACATTTTGATTATCTCGCATTCTCTTTCGGTTAACGTAGCTAATGCTCTGTCAATTTCCTTAGCCAATGATTCGTTCATCAACGCACGGTCCGCAATGGGAGCATCGTCATTCACAAGCACATCTAAAAGGCTGTTGTCTTCGCCTTCCACAAAGGGAGCATCCACAGAGATATGACGTCCGGACACTTTCAGTGTATCCGAAATCTTATCTACAGGAATATCCAATTCATCGGCCAGCTCTTCCGGTGAAGGTTTGCGCTCGTTTTCCTGCTCGAATTTAGAGAAGGCCTTACTGATTTTATTCAGCGAGCCAACCTGGTTCAAGGGCAAACGAACAATCCTTGACTGTTCTGCCAAAGCCTGAAGAATGGACTGACGAATCCACCATACAGCGTACGAAATAAACTTAAAGCCTCTCGTTTCGTCAAACTTCTCTGCTGCCTTGATCAGTCCGAGGTTTCCTTCGTTAATAAGGTCGGGCAAACTTAATCCCTGATTCTGGTACTGTTTAGCAACTGAAACAACAAAACGCAGATTAGCCCTGGTTAATTTTTCCAACGCTCTACGATCTCCTCTTTTAATAGCCTGCGCCAATTCTACTTCCTCTTCAACTGTAATAAGGTCTTCACGGCCAATTTCCTGAAGATACTTATCCAATGAAGCGCTTTCGCGATTGGTGATGGACTTTGTAATCTTTAACTGTCTCATTCAATTAATTTAATTGACAAATTCGGGGTGCAAAGATAACAAAAATAATTGAAAGTATTGGCCGAGGGCACCCTATGCCTCGACCAATTAAAAACCTTTAACAATCTTTTGCCTATTAACTATCCTTTTAACCTTTATTCTGATAGATTGATCGCATAATAAGTTGTTTTACCGTTCGGATAAAATCCTTTGATAAACAGTCCCTGTTCGCTCGATCTGCCTTTTAGAATACTATCTACAATACGTTCAAGATCTTCGGGAGTACTAATTTTTTCGTCGTTCACCAACATGATAATGTATCCCTTCTTTATGCCCGCATCTTTCAACTTACCGTTAGTTACACCTGTTACCTCGATACCGTAGTTAACCCCCAGTTCCCTCTTGCGCTTATCGGACAGCTCTTGATATGCTCCACCTAATACTTCAGAAGGATCTGCCTTATCAAGTATTTTGGTATTACCTTGCATATTACGTAATTCAATATTGAATATTTTCTGCACACCCTTGCGGTTTACGGTAATCTTTACCTTGTCACCCGGTCTGTACTTACTGATCTCCTCTTGCAGACGACTGGTAGAACGCACGGCAACATCATTAACAGCAACAATCACGTCTCCAATCTCAACTCCTGCATCTTTAGCCGAACTAGGCATTGCAAATCCACCAACCCAAGCTCCTTCGGTTACTTTCACATCTTTTTTCTGTTCATCATTCAATTTTGATACATCGAGAATAGAAACACCCAGAATGGCTCGCTGAACATTACCATATTGTTTTAAATCCTGTACAACCTTACCGGCAATACTCATAGGTACTGCAAATGAATATCCGGCAAAATTCCCTGTTTCAGAATAAATAGCCGTATTAATACCAACCAGTTCTCCTTTGGTATTTACCAAAGCTCCTCCGCTGTTACCCGGATTTACAGCCGCATCGGTCTGAATGAATGATTGAATCTTACTTACATCTTCATCGCTACCAGTGGAAATAGACCTGCCTTTTGCACTTACTATACCTGCTGTTACAGTAGAAGTAAGATTAAAAGGATTACCTACTGCCAATACCCATTCTCCCACTTTGAGTTGCTCTGAATCACCAAACGGGATGGTGGGAAGATCCTTGGCATCTACTTTTATAAGTGCAATATCTGTTGAAGGATCCGAACCGATCACTTTGGCTTTGAACTTCCTGTTGTCGTTTAACGTAACTTCCAATTCCGATGCTCCGTCGATTACATGATTATTTGTAATAATATAACCATCTGTCGAGATAATAACCCCCGAACCGGCTCCTACCCGCTTTTGCGGTTGTCTTGGCTGATTTCCGCGTCCGTTTCCAAAGAAGAATTCAAATGGATCCATGTATTGTCCGCCGGACACCTGAACTTCGGTTACCGATTTGATATGCACAACAGCGTGTACCGAGCGTTCGGCCGCCATTGTAAAATCCGTATTCTCGGCTGCTACACCACTGTAGTTCGTTAGTCGCAAAGGCTGATTAAATCCATACGAGTTATCTACTGTAGCAACATTCGCATGCTGTCTGTTCATGTAAGCGTTTGCTCCAATAGTAAGACCGGAACTAACTACCGCTACCAAGACAATACCAAGTACATTTTTCATCGTTGTATTCATATTCATCTTATTTTTTAAAACTTAAATTTAACACTTTTCTTGCGACAAATTAAGTTCAAAAAACGTGCAATTATTCTTTTTTGCAGTTATTTTTTATCTCTTTTAACTCCTCATACTCATTGCTTAACCGGTGTTAACAGTAACAGGTATAACAAGGTACTTTTTTAAGAAATAATCAACTGTCAAAAGGTCATCATATATGTATTATAACAGCAACTACGGCAGAATGTTTTTTCTTTACTGACATAATAATAGGAGAAATCAACAAAAAAAATCTATCTTTGCGTCATTGCAGCAGACCGGTCTGTCGCTCACATTCTATGTGGGAGGAACGTCCGGGCAACGCAGAGCACCATACTTCCTAACGGGAAGCTGTTTGTGAGAGCAGAGTAATGTAACAGAAAATAACCGCCGGCATGCCGGTAAGGGTGAAAAGGTGAGGTAAGAGCTCACCGGGTTGCGTAGCAATACGCGATGCCGTACGTCTTATGGGTTGTAAGGTCATGTATACCGGCGCAGTAGGATTGCTCGTCCGATGCCGGGGGGTAGACCGCTAGAGCCAGTTGGCGACAACTGGTCGAGATAAATGGCAGACGCCTTTGTTTTCGGACAAAGGTACAGAACCCGGCTTATAGGTCTGCTGCAATTCTTTTTTTGAATGTTTATCTTAAAAAGAGCACGTAATGATTTTCGTATGAAAAATAAGGAGAAAATACCATTCAGCGAACGCGTAAACGAATTATTGTCGTGGACAATTCGCTTTATCACTTACGACATCTGGCGGATAACGGAAAGTGAAGTCAGCGGACTGAAGGTCTTTTATTTTAATGCGATAAAGACTGTCATTTTGGCTGTAAGGGGGTTTATTAATCAGGAGTTGCAAACCAAAGCATCGGCACTTACCTTCAGCACGCTTCTTTCCATCGTTCCCATGTTGGCTGTTATTGTTGGCATCGCCAAGGGATTTGGACTTCAGGATACTGTCAGACAGGAATTTTTCACCTATTTTCCGGGGCACGAGCTCGAACTGATTAAAGCATTCGAGTATGTAGAACGTTATCTGGCCGAAGCCCAGGGTGGAGTAATTATCGGATTCGGGTTATTGCTTCTGTTTTATACGGTAATCAACCTGATCTCGTCTGTAGAAGATACCTTCAACGACATATGGCAAATCCAGAAGTCGCGCCCGTGGTACCGTAAAATAACAGACTACCTGGCTCTTTTCATTGTACTGCCGCTACTTATGACTATCTCGAGTGGTTCGACCATTTTCATGTCTACCATGCAGAGCACCTACCTCAGCGAGTTTGTGTTGCTCAGCCCTATTGTAGGTTTGATACTGAACGTTGCTCCCTACATAATCACCATCATGGCCTTTACGGCATTGTACATCTCGTTGCCCAACACCAAGGTTAAGTTTGTAAACGGTCTGGTTGCCGGTGTCATTGCCGGTTGTGCCTTTCAGTTTTTTCAGTTTATATACATCAGCGGACAGATTTGGGTTTCTAAATACAACGCCATCTATGGTAGCTTTGCAGCCCTTCCACTCTTGTTACTCTGGCTGCAACTCTCGTGGTTGATCTGTCTTTTCGGAGCCGAACTTTCCTACGCATCTCAGAATGTAAAGAAGTTCAGTTTCGACCGCGACACCAAAAGTATCAGCAGACGTTACAATGATTTCCTAACTTTACTGATCGCTTCCCTAATTGTAAAGCGGTTTGAAAAGGGAGAGAAACCCTATACTGCAGATGAAATATCCGAACAATATTGCATCCCTATCCGTATCACAACTCAGATATTGTATCATCTTACAGAGTTAAAAATCATCATTGAGGTAAACTATGGAGAAGACGATCGGGTTATGTATTATCAACCGGCGTTAGACATTCATAAAATTACGGTAAGTTACCTGCTAAGTAAAATGGATGAATTCGGTTCCGAAAACTTCAAGATAGACACTTCGGGACTTGTAAACCGGGAGTGGGAAACATTACTTAAAACCAGAAATGACATGTATCAGGCAAATGACAAAATTTTGCTGAAAGACCTGTAAACAGAAGTGAATGGAAAATCAAAATTGGACCAGTACAGAAGAGGTAAGAACGGGCGACCTAACCAGGGGCCCTGTGTGGAGGGTGATTGTACGATTTGCAGTTCCGTTACTTATTGGCAACATACTACAACAGTTATATAATATAACCGACAGCATCATAGTAGGACAATTTTTGGGTAAAGAGGCACTTGCTGCCGTTAGTGCCTCTTTTTTCATTTATTATTTTATCATTTCGCTCGTAATAGGAATTGGAAGCGGTGTATCGGTAGTTGTTTCGCAATACTTCGGTGCACGCCAGTATAAAATGGTACAACGGGCTTTTTCTTCTTTCTTTATATTCATGCTGGTTTCCGGAATCATTTTATCGATAGTGGGAATCATATTTGCCGAACCTATATTCCGACTAACCAACACCCCTGCCGAAGTTATACCCGAGGCTGTAAAATACTTTAAGATCTATATCGGAGGTACATTTCTGTTTGTAACATTCAACAGCATCGTTTCTATTCTGCGAGGCATTGGAGAGTCAAATCGTCCTATGATTTTTATCCTTGTCTCCACCCTGCTAAACGTGGTGCTCGACGTATTATTTATTGTTGGATTCGGTTGGGGCATTGAAGGTGCGGCACGGGCAACCGTAGCAGCTCAGGGAATCGCCATGTGTATAGCTCTTTTCTATATCAACGACCGCCATCCGTTACTTTCTATCAAGAAGGAGGACCTGGTTTTTGATATGAAACTGTTCAAGCAAGGCCTCAGGATCGGTCTCCCCACCAGCGTACAGCAATGTGCCATCTCGTTGGGACTGATTGCTTTATTGGGTATTGTAAACAGTTTTGGAACAGACACACTGACAGCTTATGGGGCTGCAGGCAAAATAGATACGATCATTACTCAGGCAATACTGACTCTTTCGGGTGCTTTAGCTGCTTTTACAGGACAGAACATCGGGGCCGGAAAATTCGACCGCGTAAAAACCGGACTTCGTTTTTCAATGAGTGTGAATGCCGTATTCAGCCTTTTGGCCTTTGCAGCCGTTTTCTTCTTTGGCGAAGAATTGATGAGAGCCTTTACCCACGATCCGAAAGTAATCGCCATCGGTAAAGAATATCTATTGATTGTAGGCGGTTTTTTCATTATACATGGAACATTAAATGTATATAACGGAGCCCTCAGAGGTGCCGGCGACACCCTGTTCACTATGGTTACCAGTCTGATTACTCTATGGATCATCCGCATTCCGCTTGCCTACTGGCTTAGCGGAGAGCTTGGAAGGACCGGAATATGGTGGGCAATCGGATTAAGTATAGCCTTGGGCATGGTGGCTACTTATATTTATTATAAGGGAGGCCACTGGAAAAAAAGATGCCTGATCGACCACGGGAAAAAGTAACGTTGAATATCTAAAAAGAAAATATATGATTTGTTTCCCTAATGCCAAAATTAACCTGGGACTGGATATTGTAAGTAAGCGACCGGATGGTTATCATAACATCGAAACGGTATTCTATCCTATTCCTGTTAAGGATGCACTTGAAGTGGTGCAGTCCAACGAATCCACGTTCATACAAAGTGGTATTCCGGTGGATGGCCCAGCAGAAAAGAATTTGGTTATAAAGGCGCTGAATCTCTTAAAGTCTCAATACGATATCCCTCCGCTAGAGGTTCGTTTACTGAAAAACATACCATTCGGAGCCGGATTGGGAGGAGGATCGGCCGATGCAGCATTTATGTTGAAGCTTGTAAACGAGTTTTGTTCACTGCGGATTCCGGAAGAACATTTAGAACTTATGGCTTCTACCCTGGGGGCCGACTGTCCTTTCTTTATCCGGAACAAACCCGTTTTTGCTTCTGGCATCGGAAATATATTTGAGCCGGTTAACCTGTCTTTACATGACTATTACCTGTGCCTGATCAAACCGGACATATCGGTATCCACCCCCGAAGCCTATTCTCTTGTAAAACCCGCTCAACCCATTGTTTCTCTGAAGAAGATCATCGAGATGCCTGTAGAAGAATGGCGTGAAGTTATGTTTAACGCTTTTGAGAAGAGTGTTTTTGCGAAACAACCCGTAATAGAAGCCCTAAAAAATGCTCTTTACGAAGAGGGTGCAGTATATGCATCGATGTCGGGTTCCGGATCATCGGTATTCGGTCTCTTTAAAAAGCCGACTAATCTGAAGGACCAATTTACCTCATGCTTTGTATGGGAAGGAAAATTACAGTAATTGTTATATAAACCATAATACCTGAATAATGAATTTAATAAAAAACGCAGCCTGTCTTCTGCTATTGGCATCTGTTTCGGTTTCGGCAGCAGAAGATATTAAAGTCCGCCAATTTAAACACGCCGGACCGTTTGCCGTTCAAAAGCCTGTCATATCCGACAGTCTGAATGTTAACGGCAAAGCTTTTGAGCTTAACAACCTGATGAAAACCCCTCTGGCTTTCGGGAAAGTGTTACAACAGGCTACTACTTTGGAAGTCGACACCGCCGGATTTGTTCGGTTAGCCTATCAAAAAGGGATTAACGGACTGCATGTATGTTCGTTTTACCTGAACAGCGACCGCTTTGTAAAAGGCACTTTGGAGGTAGAAGGGACCGGACGCTTTGAAGTATACGTAGACGACAAGAAGGTGTGCGAAAAGAGTTCTGTCGACTCTACTCAAAGTAAAGCGGGATCTGCCTCATCGCAACTCACCCTTGAGCCCCGCCGTTACGAGGTGGTGATTAAATACCTCACTACAGATAACGATCCGGCCGAACCTGTACTGAAAGCCGGGTTTAAGAGTAAAGGAAAAGCTGTTGTAGAAGCATCAGTGAACCCCAATGCCCGCTATACGGTAAATAATATTATTGAAGGCAAAGACTTTTCGGGAGTAAGCCTTTCACCCAACGGAAAGTATGCGTTGGTAAAATACATTGAACGATTTACTGCTGGTAAAAGCAAACAATATACCCAGCTTACCGATGTTGCCACAGGCAAAGTATTGTTTACAGAAGACGGTTCTGCCAGAGATGCACGCTGGATGCCTGTAAGCAACAAGCTATATTATACAGCCACAGGTATGAAGGGAACCGAGCTGATTGTAATGGATCCCAAAACAATGGAAAAAGTAAAATTGGTAGACGATTTACCTAAAGGCAGTTTTCAGTTTACTCCGGATGAAAAAACACTGCTCTTCTCTATTGAAGAAGAAGGACCCAAAGAAAACTCAGACCTTATCCGTGTACTTGAACCGTCCGACCGCTTACCGGGATGGCGTAACCGTAGTTTTATACATCGGTATGTATTGTCGACAGGCCTGATGGAACAGTTGACCTACGGACACAACAGTACGTATCTGAACGACGTTAGCGCCGATAGCCGCTATATATTGTTCAGCACCAGTGAACGGGTACTCACTTCCCTACCCTTTTCGAGAAACTCCACCTATAAACTCGACCTGCAGACAATGGCGGTTGACACCTTGTGGGAAAAAGCTCCTTATGTAAGTCAGGCTACCTTTTCGCCGGATGGAAAACAATTACTGGTTTCCGGATCGGGCGATGCATTCGATGGCATCGGACTGAATGTAAAAGAGGGACAGATCTCGAACTCGTACGACGGTCAGCTTTTTGTATTTGATCTTGCAACTCGTAAAGCAAAAGCCCTTACCAAAGAGTTTGACCCCAGTGTAGTAGGCGGCGTATGGAATATATACGACAAGCAGATCTATTTCATGGCAGAAGACAAAGATTACCAACGTATATTTTGCTGTAATCCGCAAACGGGACAGATTAAACCTGTAGCTGTTACAGAAGATGTCATCAATTCGTACAGCCTTGCCCTGACCGCTCCGGTACTGATGTATTACGGACAGAGCGTTTCTAATGCCAACCGGTTGTACACCTACGATCTGAAAGGATCCAAGAGCAGATTGGTTTACGATTTGTCAGCCGAAAAACTACAAGACATTACATTTGGCGAAGTACATGACTGGAATTTCATTTCGGATGAAGGGACAACAATCCAGGGACGTTATTACCTGCCACCCAACTTCGACAAAACCAAAAAATACCCGATGATCGTCTATTATTACGGCGGTACATCTCCAACAAACAGAGCCTTGGAAGCTCGTTATTCGATGCACATGTATGCGGCACAAGGATATGTTGTGTATACATTGAACCCCAGTGGAACAACCGGCTTCGGACAAGAATTCTCTGCCCGCCATGTAAATGCCTGGGGTAAGGTTACAGCCGATGAAATTATTAAGGGAACAGAAACATTCTGTCAGGAACACCCTTTTGTAGATGCCAAAAAGATTGGATGTATCGGCGCAAGCTACGGTGGTTTTATGACACAATACCTGCAAACCCGCACCGATCTGTTTGCTGCGGCCATTAGTCACGCCGGTATCAGCGCACTAAGCAGTTACTGGGGTGAAGGCTATTGGGGATATGGCTATTGCGCCGTTGCCAATGCCGGAAGCTATCCCTGGAACAATGCGGAGCTATTCACGAAACAAAGTCCCCTGTTCAATGCAGATAAGATCAACACTCCCCTACTCCTTTTACACGGAAATGCAGATACCAACGTGCCAGTAGGCGAAAGTATACAAATGTTCGCTGCATTGAAACTGCTTGGAAAAACCGTAGAGTTTATTCAGGTAGATGGCGAAAATCATGGAATTGTTGGCTACAGCAAACGAATTGGATGGCAGAACTCCATATTTGCCTGGTTTGCAAAATACCTGCAGGATGATTCCGCCTGGTGGGACACCTTGTATCCGGAAAGGACCTTGTAAGACAGATAAAGCAATACACATTGTTTATATAATACATCAAGAAGGCCTGGGCAGTAATGCTCAGGCCTTTCTTATAGGATCATAAACAAAAGACTCCTAAGCTTTTATCTTTTTATATACGAGCAACTATCCGGTATGCAGCTGTGTAACGTTCAGTATGCAGCTGCATACCGTAAGTTATCCATATGTTGAACTTGCAGTATCCAGCTGCATACTGAATAGATCTTCGTTAGTTCAGGCATTGTTCATCGTACACTTTTTAATACTATCCGTAAGTATTATAGCTTAATAACAGGCAGCAGATTACCTACTGGTCAGCATGTTATTAGTTTCACCAATACAATAATCAAGTTATTGATGCGATAGTATTTCCATTCTTCGCATTACAAAATCCTTAATAAACAGTACGGTGTCGTCTATTCCCAACACGGAAGCGTCAATAGATAAATGATAGGATGAGGCTACCCCCCATGCTTTATTGGTATAATAGTTATAATAGGAAGAACGGGATTTGTCGATGGATGCCATGCGATCTTTAGCCTCTTGTTCTGTTACTTTATCGTATTCCATGATTCGGTTGATCCGATTCTCTGCTGTATTATGGATAAAGACACTTACACAAGAAGGCTCGTTACGTAAAATATAATCGGCACAACGACCTACCATCACACACGATTGTTTTTCGGCTAATGACCGGATGGTGTCCGACTGTAACTTAAACAGGCCATCATTTGATAAAATATCATTAAACGGTGCATAGGCTCCCATGTATGAATACCCCAAAGAAAAAGCATAGGATAAATTGCCGGATACGCGCTCATCGGCCTTCTCAAAAAACTCTTCGCACAATCCGCTGTCTTTGGCAGCCATCGCCATCAATTCCTTATCGTAATAGGCAATTCCTAACATTTCAGCAAGTTTCTGACCTATCTCGCGTCCACCGCTTCCAAATTGCCGTCCAATTGTTACAATGATTTTGTTTTCCATAATCCATGCATCCGTTTATTGTTGCCCTAAAATTAATGATTATCTTTTATTTCTCCTGCATTAAGTCGTTTAAATGTTGCAAACTGGCGGATAATCACAATTAAAGTAACAATCGTTGAAATAAAATCGGCAGACGGAAGACTGATCCAAACGCCCAATGCCCCAAAGTATCGAGGCAGAATAATCAGGAATGGAATCAGGAAGATAAGCTGTCTGGTTAGAGAAAGGAATATTGCTTTTTTTGCCATTCCAATAGATAGGAAAAAGTTGGTCGAAACCATCTGAATACCAATAATCGGAAAAACAAGGAAAGCAACTTGCAGACCATTTACCGCAGTATGAACAAGTTCTGGATCTGAAGTAAACATGCCTACAATATATTCAGGCAATAATTGACACAACAGAAAACCAAGGGTTGCCACTCCGGTAGCCCAATAGGTGGTGAGTAGTGTAACACCGGTAACCCTTTGATAGAGCCGGGCTCCGAAATTATATCCGGCTATTGGCTGCATACCTTGATTAAGCCCCATGATAATCATCACAAAAAGGAACAAAACCCGGTTAACAATACCATAAGCCCCAATGGCCATATCGCCACCGTAAGTTTTAAGCCCTCTGTTGATAAGAAGTACAATCAGGCACGAACACAGATTCATTAGAAAGGGTGACATTCCGATAGACAGGATACCTTGTACGATATCTTTTCGGAGAGCGTATATTCCAGTACGAAATCTGATAAGCTGATTAGGATTGGCAAAGTGTATTAATTGAACAGCAAGAGACAACACTTGAGAGATTACAGTGGCAATAGCAGATCCTTTGATGCCCCACCCGAAGCCGAAGATAAAAAGAGGATTCAGCACACAGTTAAACACAACCGACAAAAGGGTTGTATACATCGCAAGCTTGGGGTATCCGACGGAACGAAGCACGGCATTCAATCCCAGATACATATGTGTAATGATATTCCCGATCAGGATAATCTGCATAAAATCTCGCGCATAGGGAATGGTGTGTTCGCTGGCACCAAAAAAGTACAGCATTGGATCTAGAAAGATCAATGCGAAAAGAGTAAACAATGCCCCGATTATCACGTTAAGAATAAGTACATTGCCAAGCACTTTATTGGCATTTTCATAGTCTTTCTGCCCCAGCTTTACAGATATAAGCGTAGATGCTCCAACTCCGACCAAAGATCCGAAGGCTGCTGCAAGGTTCATTAATGGGAAAGTGATTGCCAAACCAGAAATAGCCAACGCCCCTACTCCATGTCCTATAAAAATGCTGTCGGCAATATTATAAAGCGAGGTAGCTGTCATTGCGATGATGGCAGGTAAAGCATATTTCATTAAAAGCTTTCCTATGGGTTCGGAACCTAAAACTAAGGGTGAATTATCTTTTGTCATACGAATCTATTTGCCCTTCACGGGTATTTATGAGTGTGCAAAGTTACGCATTTATCTTAAAATATATACCTTTGTCCGTTCATTAAAATATTCGGATATGGCGGAAGAGATTATTTCTAAGGGAGAAAATAAAAAAGAAAAGTACGAAGAGTTAGTCCCCCAAATTGCAGCATTACTTCAGGGAGAAACAGATGTGGTAGCCAATATGGCCAATGTGGCTGCCGCCTTAAAGCAGGTATTTGGGTTCTTCTGGGTTGGATTCTATGTTGTGAAAGAAGACAAGCTTGTATTAGCTCCTTTTCAGGGACCTGTTGCCTGTACACGTATTGGCTTTGGCAAAGGAGTGTGTGGTACTGCCTGGAAGGAAAAGCAAACCCAGCTAGTTCCGGATGTAGATAAGTTTCCGGGACATATTGCCTGTAGTTCGGCATCCAGATCAGAAATTGTTGTTCCAATATTGGTTAACGGAACTGTAGTCGCAGTATTAGATGTAGATAGCGAGCACCTTAATAGTTTTGATACTACAGATGCCCGCTACCTGACCATGATTACGGAATTACTTTCCGATAGTTTTATTCTTTAGGATTTGCCGGAGGCAACACTTTCTTTAGAAGGAAATAACCACATAAACCGGAAACCAACGAACCGGCAAATACACCAAGTTTTGCCTGGTTTAGAAGGTTTGCTCCTACTTCTGGCACACCGGTATAGGATAGGTTCGCAATAAACAGCGATACGGTAAATCCGATACCTCCCAACAAAGAAAGAGCAAAAAGATTTTTCACATTCATTCCACGCGGGAATATTCCCATCCCAGATTTAAGAAACAAGTAAGCAAATGAAAAAATTCCCAGAGCTTTACCTATGAATAAACCTGAAAAAACTCCCAAAGGAATTCCAATCAACATGGAAGGTTCAATGCTGTTAAATGAGATACCTGCATTTACAAAGGCAAATAATGGCAGAATAAAATAATAAACATAAGGGTGTAAAGAATCCGACATGTTTTGAAGTGGACTAATTGCTTTGTCTGATGTTTCCTCTATTTTGCGGAGAATTCTTATTTGCGTATTGGAAAGAACAGTTGCTTTAGGTGTAACCTCTTCCTGTTTTAAAGGAAGTACGCGCAAATACTGTGCTAGATTTTCTGAAAAACCTTCCAGATTTACAATAGGCCGGGCTGGAATTGTAAAGGCAACAAGTACTCCTGAAATAGTAGGATGGATACCCGATTCCAAAAACAAAAGCCATACAATAAAACCGCCGATATAGTAAAAAGAATTATGGTTTACCCTAAGTTTACCTCCCAGATAAATAATCAACAAAACGACAAAAGAAAGGATAAGGGGTAGAACAACTACATGACCACTGTAGAACAGTGCAATAATAATAATACCACCAATATCATCAACAACAGCCAATGCCGTTAAAAACACTTTCAGACTGACCGAAACCCTATCTCCAAGCAAAGCTAGTACAGAAAGAGCAAAAGCTATATCTGTTGCCATTGGAATAGCAGCGCCTCTGATTTCGGGCTGTGATGAGCAAATTAAAATAAAAACAATAACAGGAACAATCATTCCCCCAAACGCTCCCACTATGGGGAACATCGCTTTTCTGAAAGATGACAATTCACCTACTAAAAACTCCTGCTTGATCTCCATTCCAACCAAAAGAAAGAACAAAGCCATCAGTGCATCATTAACAAAAGCCAGAACACTCATTGATGCTCCATGATGGGAGAAAAAATTGAAACTTCCAATTTGAAAAACAACAGGTCTTACCAAAAAGTCATCATAGAATGAAGACCAAGGAGAATTAGCAAGAAACAAAGCCACAAAAGTTGCAATAAAAAGCAACATACTCGAGCTTGGTTTGTGAACTGCAAGTTTCTTAAATGGTTTCGCTACAATCTTAATACGATTTTCCATTCACTTATTAAATTATTTATATTGTTTTGAAAGTATAAGTTCTATTTGTAAGAATCCAATATCATAGGAGTAGATCATAGTCATTTTTAGCATAGACTTATCAGCTACACGATTAATCTTCGATACCTGCTAACTTGTTTTGCTCCATAGCGCTTTTAGTTAATCTTCGAACCCAAATTACGAAGAAGCCTGTCAGAATAAGATTAAGGACCAGGGTAAGTACCGATATCATCAATGCTGGCCCTCCCAGGTTGTAGCCAATAGATATAAATATGATTCCTGCTCCAACTTCACCCCTTGTAAACATTCCTATGGATATAGCTAATCTCTCTTTTAGTAATCTTTCCTTGTAAGTGAATATTGGGAACAGCTTTCCTATATTAGACAAAATAGTAACAATTATAACATGAAAAGCTATTACTTCCCACGACATAAATGGTTGAGATCCGGTTATTGTTATGACTTCTGATATCTCCTCAAAATCAACGCCAAAAAACGCAGGCATACTCAATCCTACCAAAAACATAAAAATGTAGGATATCAAATCTGTAACCCTATGTTCTGATGGTGTATCAATATGTTTATGCTTCATTACCATACCAAGAATAAAGGCTGGCAACAACACTTCGATATGAATACTAGCCTCTTCGCCATAAAGATATTTGGTCCCTAAATACACAGATTGAGTTATAGAGAAAACAACTATGGCATAAAAAAGAATGGCTTTCCAATCTTGTCGCATATCGTACGAAGCAAGCTTTTTCCAACCAATAATCAATAATAATGATACGATAAATACGATTACAAATAATTGCCACCTGAGACCGACCATCATAACCTGGAGGGGAATCATTAACAAAATAGTATCCAGGTCATCAAATATGGCCAATACTTGTACTTTTTTATATACCCAGGTAGATTTTAATCCTGCTGCAGCCAACATTGTAAATAAAATACCTGCAGAGGTAGGAGCCGCAAACCGGCTTAGGAGTAAATTTTCTTTCCATGCTTCCGAATCAAACCAATATTGAGATGGAAGGAGAACGAAAACGAAGTAAATAGCAACAAATATCCAGGGGAAGGCTGCAGTTGCCATTGCAACCAAATAATCTTTAGAATAAGACCTCCATTTCGTTTTTTCTATTTCAAACTCCCTGCCAACATTTATCATAATGAAGGATAAACAGATAAAAAGCAATATATTGGAAATTTGCTTGAAATAAATATAATTCTCACCCATCAAACCAGGGAAGGTTTGAGACGCGACAAGACCAAACATTAAAAACAGTGAAAATAATATTACTTTTTTCATCGATCAAGAATAATTTTTATAAATACCTATTAGAAACATATGATTATTAATTTATTATTTTTAGCATTTTACTTCGGCAAAGATAACATATTTTATCCTTATTTTTTAGTGAGAAATCAAAAATACGCGATGATATTGACCGTGAAAATAAAAAAAATGCTTCAACCAGAACGGCTGAAGCATTTCATATATATTATCTTAATCTTACTGTTTTAATTAGAACGCAGCTTTGTTAATACCGGTACTTTAACAGTCTTAACATCACTTTTAGCTTCCTCGTTTAACTGTTCGAAAATTACAATCTGATTGTTTCCTTTCTTAAGCCAAACTCCGGGGATATACAGTGTTTGCTGAGGACCGACTTTCCAATAACGGCCAATGTTAATTCCATTGATATAGATTATACCCTTGCCCCACTGTTCCATGTCAATAAAAGTATCACCTGTTTCCGTTAGGTTGAAGGTTCCCTGATACACAACCGGGCAACCTTTCAGTTTAGCAGCATTAACCGGGGTATTGTCATATACTTTTACATTCTTAAGATCGGAAAGTACAGGAGCTTCACTCATCGGCAGTTTATACATAGCCCAATCGCCGGTAATTTCAATATCATTAATTTTAACCGGACTGATTATGCCTTTGTTGTTTCTTACAATTTCTGCACCATAATTGATGCGGCCCATATTCTCAACCAGAATATCCAAAGTTGAGTTAAATGGGATATCAATCTCCATAGTGTAATTCTTGTAATATCTGTTCAACTCGCCTATTTTCTCTCCGTTAACATAAATCACAGCGAAGTCGCGGAGGCCTTCAATTGATAATGTTCCACTGATCGGCTGATTGAATTTGCGTGAATACAGAACGTATCCATGTCCTTGATTCAATTGTTCGAATGTTAGCGGCTTATCACTGTAAACCGGCTTCTGTGTAGAAGCTATATCAAACACGTTAGCTACCTTATCTAATTTAATAGAAGGAATCTCTATCAACGGAATTTGTTTTGGAGCTTCGGGGACTTTATAGCTTACATGTTTTTTAATCACATTGCGGATTGAATCGAATTTGGGTGTTACCCAACCTGCTTCAGAGATAGGCGCATCGTAATCATAGCTGGTAAGATCCGGCTGGATATCGTGGTTTTTATCATAGTTAGCACCACTTGTAAAGCCAAAGTTCGTTCCGCCATGCACCATATAGAAATTAAATGAAACATCGTTAGTGATGTATTTTTCTGTTTGACGGGCAATTCCGGAAGCATCAACCTTTGGATGAGGTTCCGCCCAGTGTGCCAACCAACCCGGATAAAACTCCGCTACCATATACGGCCCTTGTCCGTTGTTATATTGATTCACAACTTTTTTAAGATTCTCTATATTACTTTCGCCATTGGCTGTAGGTAAAGCCCCCGGAGTAGCACCACCTTCAAACAACCAGCTACCGTCTGAAGTAAACAACGGTACGTTGAATCCGGCAGCTTCCAGCTGTTTCTTGATTTTAGCATTATAAGCACGGTGTTCTTCCAAAGGAATATCCTTACGCTGAGACACATAAGATCCGAATTCGTTTTCTGCCTGAACCATAATGATAGGC
Source organism: Macellibacteroides sp. (assembly GCF_050251695.1). Taxonomy (NCBI): domain Bacteria; kingdom Pseudomonadati; phylum Bacteroidota; class Bacteroidia; order Bacteroidales; family Porphyromonadaceae; genus Macellibacteroides; species Macellibacteroides sp. The sequence continues at coordinate 9,604 of NZ_JBFWMI010000031.1, read as the reverse complement.
CCGCCATTGGTAATTTGTAAGTGAGCAACTTCTTTAGCCAAACGATTGATATATTGCTCTGTGTGTTTTAAGAAAGCCTCATTATCTCTTCTTACCTCCATACCCGGAACATTTTGCAACCACCATGGATAACCACCAAACTCCCATTCGGCACAGGCATAAGGTCCAGGACGAAGAATAACCATCAACCCCTCTTCTCCTGCAGTTTTAATATATTCGGCCAGATTTTTATCCCCGGTAAAATCCCACTTACCAGGCTCTGTTTCATGCAAATTCCAAAATACATAAGTGGCAACTGTGTTTAAACCCATCGCTTTGATCATCTGAAAACGATGGCGCCAGTATTGGTGAGGTATACGTGCATAATGCATTTCGCCCGAATGAATCTGAACGGCCTTACCATCATACACAAAGTTTCCACCTTTGATTTCAAATGTGTGCTTCTTTTGTCCGAATGCCGGCAAAGCAGCAATAAGCAAGAACAGGAGCATCAGGGGCCCGAGAAATTTCTTCATTGTGTTTTCTTGTTTTATTAAGTTTATACCAAATTTAAGAAGGCCTTTCTTTTTATAAGAAAGACCGTTAGCATTTAAACTGCAATATTAGCAATTATAATTGAACCATGCAAAAAGGGAAGTCAATATTCTTCCGCATCAGGTATTGCAGCATCAATGGCTATGCATGCTGCGCACACTGCAATTGTACCCATTACAGCACCAAAACCAGAACCTTTAGTCTTTTTATAATAGAAGAAATCTCCTCTTTTATTTGAATATCCATACACCTCCTCTGGTTTAATCTCAGCACTTTTCATTACTTCCGAAATATAAAACTGTTGATCTAAAACAAATGGTTTTCCTTTTTCCGGATCTAGCGATCCGCTGTATAAGGTTAGATAGCTTCTGAATTTTAATGGAGAATTAAATTCGGCAAAGCGCATGGTATTTATTTTAGATGGAGCCAGATTTTCTCTGGCAAATTTTACTTTAGTAAAACTCTTCTTCGGTATTCTATCAAAACTGAAATCACCCAAAGTCATCGGAGTGTGGTCTGTTCTTGATTTAGGAGGAATAAAGCTAACACCGTCGGGTAGACTTATGCTTCCATTGAAACTTCCGTCGGTAGAACTAAAATTACGGTTATAATTCAGTGTATTAGCGCTAATATTACCATCGAAGGTTAATTTATTCTGCTTATAATTTGTCGCAACATCATCAATTATCAGAGCTGAACGTTGCCAATCAACGTACAACGGCTGATCTGAATTATTTATAACAGTAATATGTATAGGCAGATTGTATCCAAAGAAACTGTACACCACCTTGACACTATCGTTTTCGTAAACAAAATCGCCAAAATCATCTTTCTCAGCTACACCTTCAGAAGAACTCAAGGTTGAGTAATAATAGGTTGAACAGGAGCTGAATAGCATCAACACTCCCAAAATCATTAGTAATTTTTTCATATTAATTCTATTTTCAATTGGTTTTGGATGTAAAGATATAACTATTTATCAAATAAGATCAAACTAATTATTGATTTATATTTTATTAAATATATACGATACTATAGGAATAAAATCGAAGAGCTACTCAGTATCAAACAGCTGAAATAGCTATTTAATCACACTCAACGGACAATTCGTAAAACAGTAAAACTCAACGGTGGTAAAGCAATGTCCATTTTATTGTCTTTAATATATGAATGAACAACTTTAGGGGTAATGCGATCGGGAGTCTCAAATGAATTCTTAGCGTTCAGATCAGATGAATTCAAATGTGTTAATGTAACCGCGTGTACTCCTGCCTTTAATCCTTCTAAAATAAATGAGATCTTTTTCTGATCTATTCCAGTATTGGCAATTTTTATAATAAGTGTGTTGTCTGTCGCATCGCTTGCTGCAGTAGCATATAAATTTTGTTGCCCTGATACTGCCTTTCCATTCATTGTAAGGGCTAGCACATGTGTACCGGCGTTATTACCAAACAACTGCTGTACATAATAATTAGGAGTTTTAACAAAAGATAAATTATCAAACCAAATTAAGTCCGGGCGCCATTGCCAGGCCTCTTTGTGGGCAAATAAAGGTGCATAAGTACACAAATGAACTACATCTGCATTTCTTTCAAGTCCGGTCATAAAGGCCGCTTCAGACAAAGCAGTAAGAAAACTATTCTCTTTGTCAGGAGCATGGCAAGCATATTCGCCAGCAAATACTTTAGGTCCGTTACGATCATAAGAATCATACCTGTTTGCGTTAGACAAAAACCATTCCGGAGAACGATAATAATGTTCATCCACCAAGTCGACACCGATCCGCTTCATCTCTGGCCACAAAAAATCAAAGTCTTTACCCTCTGCTTGAGGGCCTGAGCTTCCAATAATTTTTATATTTGGATATTTAGCGCGTATGGCCTTTACAAATGGCTCCAATCTTTCAGTGTACAATGTACCCCATTGCTCGTTGCCAATTGCAATCATTTTAAGATTAAAAGGGGCTGGATGTCCCATATCCGCACGAATCTTACCCCAGGTTGAAGTAATTGGTCCATTTGCAAATTCAATCAAGTCCAAGGCATCTTCAATGTAGGGCTCGAGTTTATCGACCGGGCAATTCTGATTCGGGTCATTATTCTCATATTGGCAGGAAAGTCCGCAGTTGAGAACAGGCAATGGCTCCGCTCCAATATCCTCACTCAGTACAAAATATTCGTAAAATCCAAGGCCGTAAGACTGGTAATAATCCGGGAATTTTTTATGAGAAAAAGTATAGTTCCAACGATTAATATTTATCGGACGATTCTCAACCGGACCAATTGTATTTTTCCATTGATACCGGGTAGAAAGGTCGGTTCCTTCTACAATACATCCTCCTGGGAAACGAAATACACCTGGTTTGAGGTCTTTTAATGCCATTGCCAGATCTTTTCTCAAACCATTGGATCGATTATTAAATGTTTCTTGCGGGAAAAGAGAAATGTGTTCTATATCCAATACTCCGGTAGTAAGCATTGTTATGCGAATCGAACTTTTGGAACATGTTTGCATCGGAGCAAAGGTTATCATATACTTGTTCCAGGACTTGCTATTTATACTTACCTCTTTAGATTCAATAATATCGTTCTTATCCGAAACCATTTCAATTTTCAATTTCATAGTTTCATTTTTCAAAGTTCTGGCGTAAAAAGACAAATCATATTTTTCATTTGTCTTGATACCTATACCTTTAAATCCTTCATTAATTAAACCCGTTCCTGTAAGCTGCTTTCGGTTAATTAACCGGGCATAATGCGGATTTCTGTCAAAACAAGGTTTATCAGATCGGATAGATACATCTCCAAAAGGGGTCCATCCTGTAAAAGGATACTCAAATTCAAATGACCTATTTTTTATTAGTTCGGCATACAAACCTCCGTCAGCACCAAAGTTAATATCCTCAAAAAATACGCCATACATGGTTGGTTGAATTGTAGATCCTATTTTATCAACATCCATTTTAATTAAATAATCAGATTCTGTTGATTGACCGAAAAGTGAGAAACCGGCTGTCAAAAATGAAAGAACACATAATCCTTTTTTTAAATTAGAATTCATAATAGTAGGTTTTTCATAAATATTATCCTAAAACTAGCCACAAAAGTAAAAGAAAGTAAGAAGTCGAGACAATAAAAAGTTATATATTTGCATAAGTAAACAAATGCATGCTTTAAAACATCATTTATATAGTTCATAAATACAAAGAACAACGTAATTTTACACCCGTTTAGAAAAATAAGTACACATGAAAAACGAACTTACGCTGTCTGGGTTAAAGGTAGCTAACTTTAGCAAACTCATTGACGGTAAAGAAACTCAGCTCTTCGTCCTTGTTAACAAAAGTGGAATGGAGCTGACTGTCACTAATTTTGGAGCCAAAATAGTATCGCTGTTGGTAAAAGATAAAGAAGGCAAAATGGTAGATGTAGTTACCGGGCACGATTCAATAGATGACTATCTTACATCTGAAGAACCATATTTCGGTGCTATTTGCGGACGATTTGGAAATCGTATTGCAAAAGGAAAATTTGAAATTGACGGTATAACCTACGATAAACTGGCAATTAACAACGGACCTAATAGTCTTCATGGAGGAATTAAAGGATTTAATGCTGTGGTTTGGGATGCGGTTTTAAAAGACACACAGACCCTTGAACTAACCTATATTTCGCCTGATGGAGAAGAAGGCTTTCCAGGCAATCTGAAAACAACTGTTACATATCACCTTTCAGATAATAATGAAGTTGTTATTTTGTATAATGCAGAAACTGACAAGCCAACTGTATTGAATCTTACCAATCATTCATACTTCAATCTTTCCGGAGCAGGCGATCCCTATATTGGAGATCACCTACTTACTATTAATGCAGATTATTATCTGCCAACAGATAGTACAGCCATTCCATATGGGCCGAAAGAAATGGTGGAAGGTACTCCGATGGATTTCAGAAAGGCTTTTGAAGTTGGAGCCAGAATTAATGAAAACTTCGAACAACTAATTTTTGGAAAAGGATACGACCACACGTATATTCTAAATAAGGAAAAGAACGAACTGTCATTTTGTGCCAGATGCTCTTCTCCTAAAACAGGTATTGTGATGGAAACATATACAACAGAACCAGGAGTTCAGCTTTATACAGGCAACTGGATGACTGGAAAACTGATTGGAAAAAATGGGCAAAGATATCCGGAAAGAGCTGCCTTATGTTTGGAAACTCAACATTTCCCTGATAGTCCGAATAAACCAGAATACCCAAGTACGACACTTCGTCCAGGAGAAAAGTTTGACAGCAAAACTATTTTCAAATTTACAACCGAATAAAAAATTTCAAATTATAAACTATCTAACTAATTTATTTAATTAAAAAAGAAATGAATACTACGCAGAAAAAAAATTATGCATTGCCAATCGCAATGATGATTGCTCTATTCTTCATGATTTCCTTTGTTACAGGACTTCAGAACCCGATGGCCCTGATTGTTAAGAGTCAGTTTGAAGCATCAAGCTTTATGTCTCAGTTGGGTAATGCCGCTAACTTTATCGCTTATGCGTTTATGGGTATTCCGGCAGGATTATTATTAGAAAAAATTGGTTATAAAAAAACAGCTTTATTAGCTATTATTGTAGGATTCACTGGTGTAGGTATTCAGTTTCTTTCAGGTTTTGCAGAAAGCTTTACTGTATATTTGATTGGTGCATTTGTTTCAGGTTTCTCAATGTGTATGTTGAATACAGTTGTTAACCCTATGTTGAACACTCTTGGTGGTGGTGGTAACAAAGGAAATCAGTTAATTCAGGTTGCCGGTTCTGTAAACTCTTTCGGAGCAACAATCGTTCCTGTACTTGGTGGTTACCTGATTGGTAATGCTGCACAACCTACAATTAAAGATGCCAATCCTGCATTATTCCTTGCTTTAGGTATTTTTGCTCTGGCATTTATCGTATTGTATTTTGTTAGCATTCCGGAACCTCACATGGTTAAAGACAAAGCTAAAACAAAAGATTCTCACAGTGCCCTTTCTTTCCGTCACTTTGTATTAGGTGCTGCTGCTATTTTCGTTTATGTTGGTGTTGAAGTAGGTATTCCTAACATCCTGAACTTATTGATGACTGCAAGTCCTGAAAATGGTGGTTTAGGTATCGAAACAACTATTGCAGGTACTATTGCCGGAACATATTGGTTCCTTATGTTGATTGGCCGTGTTGCTGGTGCCAGCCTTGCTGCAAAAGTTTCAAGTAAAGCAATGTTGGCTGTAGCATCTACAGTTGGTCTTATTTTCGTATTACTTGGAATCTTTGGACCTCTTGAAACAAAAGTATCTATGCCTGTATTCCAATCAGATATTTCATTTGGTTTAGCTGAAGTGCCCATCGGTGTAATGTTCCTTGTATTATGTGGTCTTTGTACTTCTGTAATGTGGGGTGGTATCTTCAACCTTGCAGTAGAAGGACTTGGTAAATATACAGCTACAGCATCTGGTATCTTCATGGTATTAGTTTGTGGTGGAGGTATCTTACCTTTGATTCAGGGAGCTGTAGCAGATGCAACAAGCTATTTGGCTAGCTTCTGGGTAATCTTCTTAGGTATGGCATATCTTCTTTACTATGCTCTTATCGGTTCTAAAAATGTTAACAAAGACATTCCTGTAGAATAATCCGTAAGGCTTATTGTAAGGATATTGTATATAATAAACTTGTATTAAGATGGATATTGAACACGTAAGAAGTCGTTTTAAAAAACACTTCAATGATGAAGTCGGATCTGTTTATGCTTCTCCAGGTCGTATTAACCTGATTGGAGAACATACTGATTACAACGGAGGGTTTGTTTTTCCAGGAGCCATTGATAAAGGAATGGTTGCCGAAATCAAGGTAAACGGAACAGATAAAGTTCGGGCCTATTCGATCGACTTAAAAGACTATGTTGAGTTTGGTTTAAACGAAGAAGATGCTCCAAAAGCAAGTTGGGCAAGATATATTTTCGGTGTATGTCGTGAAATTATCAAACGTGGTGGTAAAATTCAAGGATTTGATACTGCTTTTGCAGGTGATGTTCCTCTGGGTGCCGGCATGTCTTCATCCGCTGCATTGGAAAGTACGTTTGCCTTTGCATTAAACGATATGTTTAATCTTGGTATTGACAAGTTTGAACTTGCTAAAATAGGTCAGGCAACAGAACACAACTATTGTGGTGTTAATTGTGGTATTATGGACCAGTTTGCATCTGTTTTTGGTAAAGAAGGAAGTTTAATCCGTCTGGATTGCCGTTCTTTGGAATACAAATACTTCCCATTCAAACCGGTAGGTTATAAATTGGTTTTACTTGATTCTGTAGTAAAACACGAATTAGCCTCTTCTGCTTACAACAAACGTCGTCAGTCATGCGAAACTGCTGCTGCAGCAATCCGTAATAACAACCATCCTGAAGTAGAGTTCTTGCGTGATGCAACTATGGACATGCTTAAGGAGGTGAAGGATCAGATTTCGGCAGAGGATTACATGCGTGCTGAATATGTGATTGAAGAAGTTCAACGTGTACTTGATGTTTGTGATGCTCTTGAGCGTGGTGATTACGAAACTGTAGGTCAGAAAATGTATGAAACACATCATGGGATGAGTAAACTTTACGAAGTAAGCTGTGAAGAACTCGACTATCTGAATGATATCGCTAAAAAATGTGGCGTTACAGGCTCTCGCGTAATGGGTGGAGGCTTTGGCGGTTGTACTATCAACCTTGTTAAAGACGAATTGCATGATGCATTCATTAAAGAGGCCTTTGCTTCGTACAAAGAGAAGTTTGGTCACGAACCAAAACTATATGAAGTTGTAATAAGCGATGGTGCAAGAAAACTTGCCTAATCAAATTTCATAAATTAAAAGGGTGAATCAAAAATGATTCACTCTTTTTTATACTTTTTAATAAAATCAACCTCTTTTCTTCTGACTGGATCTGGCAGCTTTACGCCTTTTTATTTCGGCCTTCATCTTTGCAGAATCCGATCCGTGAGTTCCTTTAACATACGTCGATTTCTTAGCTTTGGTTTTTATTTTTCGAACTTCATCGGGATTAACCGGATTTTTAGCTCCTTTAAAAACAATGCCTTCAGATAAAAGTTTTTCTACATCCATAAATTTGGGTGTTATTAATTATTGTACAAAGGTAAACAAAAATGAGCAACTTGCCAAAATCTACTTATTTACTCAAAATAAGAAGCCCCCAATGTACGGCCATAGTAGAACATATATTGTTGAATTACGCCTCTATAACCATTGTATCTGGATGTATCGAACAGACCTTGATAATGTTTATCGAGCACTTTCTTTATCCATAAATCAATGGGAAAGCCGTCAAGATGTTGCAACCCGAACAACAACACACAATTGGCAACTTTCCGCCCCACCCCATATAAGGATATCAATGCATCAAAGGCCTCTTCTCTGCTAACCGTTCGTAAGTGGTCAAGATTCAATTCGCCTGTCAGCACTTTGCGTGCTGCATTAACAATGTATTTATCACGATATCCTACACCGCAAGAAGCAATCAATTCCGGATTTTCGGCCAGGGCCTTTGGAGTGGGGAAAAGATAATATCCATCTTTTCCATGTTTATCCTCGACATAAGCTCCTAATTTTTGACATAAGATATTTACATTTGTTTTTATCTTAGGAATATTACTGCATTGCGAAATTATAAACGTAATAAGCATTTCAAAAGGATCCTGACGAAGAATACGTATTCCATCTCCAACGACAACTGCCTTCTCAAGAAAACTATCTCCTGAAACACTCCTTTTTATTTGTTCATAATCTCGTTCAAAGTCAAAATAATCATACCAAAGTGAATAAAAGGCCTCCTTTGTACATTTAAATAAATAAGAATTATCATCCAGAAGTTCTATTTCCAACAATGTATCGAAAGCAACCCCCTTCCAAACATTCGTCTTAATTTCATCCCAACGGAAACATTGTCCGGAAGTAATAATCTGATTCATATTAAAGCTATCCGGTCTAGATAAAATTACACCTTCAGCAACCTCCAATATTTGCATTTTCTTTTTATTTAACCCCTTTATATAGTCAATACCAACAAAACAAACCTTAAAGATAAAAGGTTTACTTACTATTAAAGGTCAGTTAACCAGATTTTTCATGATTCATGGTATCATGTAAATCGAAATGAGCTATCTTTGTAGTCAATCAGACAACATAAACAATTACATTCAAGGTTGATATTAATTGTCGACCTTTTATTTTACGCAAATCAGATGAAAGAAAATGAAATGATATTTGGCATCCGTGCCGTAATTGAAGCAATCCTGGCAGAAAAGGAAATAGATAAAATCCTTGTAAAAAGAGATTTACAAAGCGATCTATCCAAAGAGCTGTTTGATGCACTTAAAGGAAAAGAAATTGCAGTTCAACGTGTACCGGCTGAACGTTTGGACCGTGTTACCCGTAAAAATCACCAGGGAGTAATTGCTTTTATGCCAGCAATCAGCTATCAAAAACTTGAGGACATCATTCCATTTCTTTACGAACAGGGTAAGAATCCATTCATTGTTCTACTTGATGGCGTTACAGATGTACGCAACTTTGGAGCTATTGCCAGAACTTGTGAATGTGCGGGAGTTGATGCCATTGTTATTCCATCAAAAGGAAGTGTAACGGTAAATGCTGATGCCATGAAAACATCAGCTGGTGCGCTGCATGTACTTCCTGTATGTAAAGAAAAAAGCATTACACAAGCTATTAAATTCTTGCAGGAATCAGGAGTCAAAGTTTATGCTGCCAGTGAAAAGGCTTATGAAAATTATACAGCAGTTACATACGACGGACCTGTAGCCATTGTTATGGGTGCTGAAGATACGGGTGTATCTATGGATAACCTAAGAATGTGCGACCAAATGGTAAAGATTCCTCAATTTGGAACTATTGGTTCGTTGAATGTATCCGTAGCATCTTCAATTCTTGTTTACGAGGTTGTTAGACAAAGAATGAACGAAAAACACTAAGTTTTAACGATTAAAATTTGCTGAATATTTAACTATAGTAGGTTTCAGACCTCAA
>NZ_JBFWMI010000030.1:26583-31739 GCF_050251695.1 Macellibacteroides sp. | reverse complement strand
TCTTTATTCACGCCCACCTGTCTTCCGATTTTGTTAATATAACGGCCTCAGATTATCCGGTTTTCTATGTCGTGAATGAATTCGTTTCTAATATTCTAGTCAGAGTATCTGTTCCTCTTTTTTTCTTTTTTTCCGGTTTTCTGTTTTATTATAAAGCTGATTTCAATGGTATTACCTATACAAGAAAGGTAAGAAGCCGGATACAGTCCCTCCTTATCCCGTATCTGATATGGAATATATTCCTGTTAGTGTTATACTACCTTGCTCAGAAAATACCAGATATCAATGCCCTGTTTTCTGGAGAAAAAGAACGGATTGCCGATTTCTCTGTGGTTGATTATTTACATGCATTTGGGATTGGCAGCGATTTTCCAATCAACTACCAGTTTTGGTTCTTAAGAGATCTTATAATTCTGGTGGTGGCTGCTCCTTTGATTTTCTATTTTATAAGGAGCACTAAAGGTTACGGAATTCTTCTTTTAGAAGTTCTTTGGCTATTTGAAGATAGATTGCCTTATAATCTGTTTCTATTGAGTTCGTTGTTCTTTTTTGGATCAGGAGCTTTTTTTAGCATAAGTAAGACTGATTTTACGCAGGTTTTCGGTAAGATATGTTATCCCGTAGTCCTACTATACCCGTTAATGGCAATCAGTGATCTCTTTCTTCTGGATCAACCATATACAGTCTACTTACATAAAGCGACTGTTGTTGTAGGAGGAATTTGTTTGATTTCGATTGTATCCATCTGGTTAAAAAGGGGGATGAAAGTAAATAATACACTTTCTTCGGCTAGTTTTTTCGTTTTTGCAATGCATGAGCCCGGCTTAAAACTAATAAAGAAACTTGCTGTTTCACAGCTTCCACATTCGGAGTTGGTGCTATTGTTAATTTATTGGGGTGCTCCTGTTCTTATGATTCTTATTTGTATTGCATTGTACAAAATTTTAAACACCCGATTTCCCGCATGCATGAAAGTCGTGACGGGGAATAGATCGGGTGTTTAAGATAGCGGTCTTACTTCATTCATTGCTACATATTCTCTTTTTAAGAATATCGCTAATTGAACTAGTCATTATTTTACCGCTTTTTCATTGCTTTCGAAGTATTTCCAGACAATAGCGGAAATGGCTGCCCCTATAAAAGGTGCAACAATGAAAAGCCATAACTGCGTTAATGCGATTCCTCCTCCAACTAAAGCCGGACCTATACTTCGTGCCGGATTTACTGAAGTCCCGGTTATTGGAATACACACAATGTGGATTAAAACCAAAGTAAGTCCGATTGCCAGTCCACCAAATCCTTCGGGGGATTTTTTGCTTGTGGCTCCAAGAACCACTAAAACAAAGATAAAGGTGAATACGGTTTCAGCAATAAAGGCCGGGATGAGATTCCCTTCGGCAAAGCTGTTTGCTCCATAGCCACTTAAGCCCATTCCGGATGAGATTGATAATAGGATAAACGATCCCAATAGTGCTCCGATCACCTGAAAAATCATGTATAAGACAGCTTCGTTAACTTTTATCCTTCCGGCCAGTAAAACCCCTAAAGTAATGGCTGGATTGATATGACAACCAGATATTCCGCCAATGGCATAAGCCATAGCTACAACAGAGAGCCCGAAGGCAATTGCGACACCAAGTGTTCCAACGCCGCTTCCAACAGCTTCAGCTGCCCCTCCGGCAATTACTGCACTCCCGCATCCCATAAGGACGAGGACCATCGTACCAATCATTTCTGCGATGTACTTTTTCATGTCTTTTTATTTAAAGGTAAAACAAAGAGAAAAAAATAGGATAGAAAAGAAATAGTGTAAAATAGATATGCCCTTCCGGATTATTGGAAGGGCATAAAGTGTGTTGTTACTGAGCTAGATTGATGATTCCAAGATCTTTGTTTGTGCCTCCAAATACGTCGACATTTGTCGAGAAGAGCACAATATCAGAATCTAAAGACTGGAATTCTACTTTATAGGTACCTGTCTTTAAACCGTGTAACATAAAGTAGTTGTTTAGCGTTGTGTCGGAAATTGCGGATATTGTATCCTGACCGGCAACCGTGAAAACATGATAAGGAACTTTAGCTGGAAGGATGTTACCATAAACTGCTGCTGTATTTTCAACAACATATGCTCTGATAACCGGTTTAAGAGAATAACCTCCATTTCCTTTTTTTACAATTGATTTAGATGCATCAAAATCGATCATCACTGCATACCCGCTGCTCGTTACGATGTTTTCTTGTACATTAAATTTAAGTCCCGACTCCTGGGCACTGGGTGTAGAAATTGGAACTACAGTTCCATCTTCCAAAACCAGTTCATTGTCATCACCAAGGATCAATCGGATTTGCGAGATATGTTCACCTTCCAATAATGTGATATTTGAAAGTAATGTATCTTTTCCGTTCGTAAAATCCAATAAATTGTATGTAGCCTCAGTAATTGGCAGATTTTCCCAAGTTTCGCCGTCAATAGAATATCTTACTTCTTTAATATCTATATTAACAGCTTTGTAATTTTCTGAAGTCGGTGCATCTGTAAGGTAGAACTTAACTTCGGTTTGTTTATTAGCCGAATTCTCATCATCCGAACACGATACCATAAACGTACCCATAACCAGCAACATGTAAGCATACCATTTAAACTTTTTCATAACTTGAATAATTTAATAATGAATAAATTAAAATAATAATGTCTGCAAAACTTACAAGTCACAGCAAATATACAGCTAGATTTCTTTAGTTGTATTCCCGAAGATAAGATTGTCTTTTTTTTGTATTTGTTTTGTCTACGAATTAATAGTTGGAGTACTCAGAATGCATAACATTGAGAGGTTTTGGCAGCCATACCCGGTATCTTTCGGACTCAGACCAGGTATTTCCAGCAGACGAGAAATCGCAAAAGTGAATCTTTCTGGCTGCTCCGGCCTCTTCCATGTTTGTTCCAGTTATCGCTGAAGTGGTAAAACTCATCCACGCAAAAGGCGATGTCTGATTTTCGGGCTCCAATGTAAGATAGCCTTCTTTAGGTAGAAATTTGATTGCTTCGTCTACATCACCATCTTTAAACCGACTGTCGCGGGCAAGTACAATTGGTCCCCGTTGAATAGCCTGGCTATTATTTAATTGAACGAGTTTGGCCCGTAAATCCAACGTAAGCGTAATCTTGTCTCCTTTATTCCATGTACGGTCAAGCAAATAGTAGCATCCTCTTGTAATATCTGTTACTTCCTGTCCGTTTACAGCCAATGATACCTGGTTGCTCCAGGCGGGTATACGTATGCCTATCGTAAATCGGGCACTTTTTTCCGGGATAATTTCCATTTCAATATTTCCATCAACCGGATAATTAGTGTTTTGTTTGATGTAGACCTGCTGCGTTCCGTTTAGCCGGGTCTTTAATTCCGATGTAGTAAATAAATTTACGTTGATGCGGTTTTCTTTCACCTGATAAGCTACCTGGGGCAGTAGAGCAAAGGCTCGGGGACCGTTGGCGTTACAACAGTTTATATGCATTCCGCACTGTTCTTCCCCTTTGTGCCTGCATCCTTCAAGCGGACTGTATTTGGCAATTTCGGATGCATCGTCTTTCATGGATGCAAACAACGCGTTGTAGGTTGTTTTTTCTATTTGATCGGCGTAAATCGTATTGCCGGTAAGAGAGAGCAGCGTACTGCAAAGCTTCATCCATGTAAAGGTTACACAAGTCTCCATCGTGTGATAGGTTGCCTGATCTTGTTTTGTGCCTCCTCCATACCAACATTCAAATGCACTGCCCGAGCCGGCAATATTGATTTCATCTTTAATTATATTGGCAACGCTTTTTTCTACAACCGATATATACAACGGATTGCCTGTAACTTTATATAATTCGAGCAAACCTTCATAGCACGACATCATTTCGTACGCCTTTTGTCCGTTGTCCCACGACCACCAGGTAGCGGGGGAGGGGAAGCGCTGGGAAACAGGAATATCATCAAGCGCTTTGCTTATAAGTTGAGGACCATCGGGCGTCTCCCATTCCTGCACAATATATTTGGCAAAAGAAAGAAATCGCTCTTCTCCAGTACGATTATAGAGGAACATGACCGGTTCCAGAAAAGAACTACTGGGCATGCCTCTGTAGTTCCCTGTTTTTACAATACTTTTTCCGCTATCCTTTAGTTGTTTAATAAGATGGTCTGTCATCTTTATCGCAGCATTCAGCACTTGCTTGTCGTTACTAATGTCATAGTAAGCCAGTAATCCAAGCAAAGTATATTTGCGTCCCCAAATATCCCAATGTTCAAGCTGATGATCCGGAGAATAGTTCCCGATATATCCATCCGCAGTCTGAGTTTTTAATAAATCTGTTACCGCTTTTTGTATGATAGAAAGAAGTTCAGGATCTTTGGTATATCGATAAGACGCAATGGCTCCTTGTATCCATTTACCCCAAAATTCACTTTGCCACAAACGGCTTTCATTCCTGGATGTAAATGGCTTTACCAGATGATCAACGTCTTGCGTCTTTACCCGATGGGTAATACAGGCATCAATACGGCTACCCATGTACCCGCTGATTTTTAGTTGTTCTACAGTGGACTGCTTTTTAGTACTTGCGGCACTGCTTGTAATACTGATGCAACAAAAGCATATCAGTAAACATGAAAATTGAAAAGAAATTCGGTTCATAATAGCAAATAGAATATGGTTAACTTGTTTTATTTATTGCATCCATAACTTAATGGCGGATTTCTAATCTGTAATAAGTCCCGGGATCAAATACAAAATCTAAACGGATTACAAAGTTATCAAAAGTTTTTTTAACACACTAAGCAATCATTTCTTAAGGTGAATTATTTTAATTCCTTAACTCCGGTGAATCCTTAGGGGGCTGGTTTAAAAATGATATATCTTTTAATACAAAAAGTATATACTTTTTTGGGAATAAGTATATACTTTTTGGACTATAAGTACTGACAAAAATTCGTATCTGTATTACAGCAGTAAACCGGATGCAACTTCTTCTGCAACAGCATCTCCCTTAAGTGCTTTAAGTATGGATAGTGCAAAATGAAATACAAGTCCGGGACCTTTGCCTGTAATTACATTGCCATCTACTTCAACCGGGCCTCCGGATGGAGTGGCTTCAATAAGTTTAGGCTCAAACCCGGGAT
>NZ_JBFWMI010000030.1:15956-26483 GCF_050251695.1 Macellibacteroides sp. | reverse complement strand
GCTTTAAGTATGGATAGTGCAAAATGAAATACAAGTCCGGGACCTTTGCCTGTAATTACATTGCCATCTACTTCAACCGGGCCTCCGGATGGAGTGGCTTCAATAAGTTTAGGCTCAAACCCGGGATAACAGGTCACCGATTTGCCCCGTAATAAACCTAAACCGCCTAAAACCAAAGGAGCAGCGCATATGGCCGCGATAACTTTACCCTCTTTGTATTGGTTTATAAGTAGTTCTTTCAGTGGAACATGAGCATTCAGATTTGTCGCTCCGGGCATTCCTCCGGGTAAAATAAATGCATCAAAATCGTTGTAATCCATTTCATTGAATAGAACATCCGATTTCATAGAGATCCCGTGGGCACCTGTAATTGTTTTAGATCCTGTGATAGAAGAAATTGTAACATCAATACCACCCCTGCGCAATACGTCGATCGTACCGATTGCTTCAATCTCCTCAAAGCCTGTGGCTATAAAAACAACTGCTTTTTTCATATTAAATCAAATTATCTAAGTGAATATCGGTAAGTGATACTTCCACTTTGGTTATTACTTCCGGAAATACTATTAAATTTAGCTCTTCTGGCTGCTTCCAGAGCACTTTTTCTCATAGAGGCATTATCAATATTTGTCCCTTTGCCAATTTCTGCAAAAATCACATTTCCTTTCGGGTCTACTGTTATGTTTATAACAATACGGCCTTCTTCTTGTATTGTGTAGGCTGGACGGGGTAAACCACCGGCGCCAATCGAACGGCCATTCAGTGAAAACGAACCATAACCTCCTACACCATCGTTTGCTCCGTGGTCTGAGTTTCCAAAAGGACTTCCCTGATTTCCAGATCCGGTTTCTCCTGAACCCTGACTACTACCAGCGGCACTACCGGCTCCAAAAGCACCGGCAACTTTGTTTTTGATTGCAAGTTCTTTTTGACGTTGGGCATCTGCCAAGCGTTGTTGTTCTAATTTTTCCTTTTGGATGCGATCCTGTTCACGTTTGATGGCTTCCTCTTTCTTCCTTTGTTCTTCCTTTTTCTTTTTTGCTTCTGCAAGAGCAACGCTTTCTTCCACATCCTGAGTAACAAGTTCCTCTTTTGCTGTTTCTACAGCAGGCGTAGGTGGTGGAGGGGGAGTTGTTTCTTCCATAGGCTCCTGCCCGGTATTTAGCGGCTCGAATGTACCGGCGGCCTCGTCAACATTGCCGAAGTTTACCAGCACACCGCTATCCTCTTCCGGAACTACCGTGCTAAGAATTGTCAGCGATAAAACCAACAATATCAGCAGGTGAAATCCAACGGAACCTAATAGGCTATATAGATCATCTTTATTAAATTTCATACCTGTTTATCTTTGCGGACGGGTAGCAAGCACCATCTTGAATTTATTCGCGTTCGCAATGTTCAGAATTTTTACAATCTCTTTATAAGGAACAGTTTCGTCGGCATACAAGGCCACAAACATCTCAGGTTCCTTCGAATAGCTTTCCTGTAAAAAGGGAGTGATTTCATCGTAACTTACCTGTACTTCCCGTTGATTTCCAAAGGCAACATAGTAATTTAATCCCGCGTCGATGGTAAGTCTGGTAAGCGGTTTTGCTGCAGTCTGCTTTTGTGATTGCGGCAGTGTGACTTTTATCGCGTTTGGAATTACAACAGTACTTGATATCATAAAGAAAATCAGCAGCAGGAAGATAACATCTGTCATCGACGCCATACTGTAGTTTTCATTTATTTTTGTTCTTCTTTTTAATGCCATAGTTGAAGTTAATTAGCTGGTTCGTTCAACAAGTCCATAAACTCCATGGTACGAGCTTCCATTTTGTTTACAACATTATCTACTTGCGAAACCAGGTAGTTGTAAGCAAATAAAGCTATAATACCAACAACCAATCCTCCAACAGTAGTAACCAGGGCTTCATAAATACCTCCTGAAAGCAGAGATACATCTACGTTCGTACCAGCATTAGCCATATCGAAAAAGGCTCGTACCATACCTGTAACAGTACCTAAAAATCCTAACATAGGGGCTCCGGCAGCAGTAGTCGCTATTAAAGGAAACCCTTTCTCAAGTTTGGCGATCTCCAGATTACCAACGTTTTCAATCGCTACAAGTACGTCGTTCATAGGACGACCCAGGCGGCTTATGCCTTTCTCAATCATCCGTGCTGAAGGTGTATTCATGCTTCTGCATAACTTTAAGGCAGAATCTACTTTACCTTCATGTATATAGTCTTTAATACGATTCATAAAAGTTTCATCCTCTTTTCCGGCGCGGCGGATAACCATTAGCCGTTGGATAAAAATATATGTGGCAATTAATGATAGTACCAATAGTACGATCATAATCCATCCCCCTTTAATAGCAAGGTCTATGATGTTGATTTGTGCTTCTGTTGGAACAGTTACACCTGTTAGATCAGGCATTTGTTCTGCGGTTTGAGAGGCTACTGATTGTAATGAAAGTAAGATGCTCATGTGTTTCTACTTTATGGTTTAGTAATAATTAAAAGTCCTATTGCTGTAAACAGGCTTTGTAAAGAGAAATTGTTTGTTGCAATCCAAAATAAAGGGCATCGCAGATAAGTGCATGCCCGATGGACACTTCTTCTATCCAGGGAATACATTTGCTGAAGTATGCCAGATTCTCAAGGCTTAAGTCATGACCTGCATTAACTCCCAATCCCAATCCTTTGGCATATTGAGCCGCTTCAATAAACGGAGCGATAGCATTTTCTTTATTTATCGGATAGTTTGTAGCATAAGGCTCAGTATATAATTCGATCCTGTCGGCTCCTGTTTTAGCAGCAAACGAGATATTTTCAAGATCAGTCCCTACAAAGATTGAAGTGCGGATGCCATTCGAATTAAATGTATCTGCAAGTTCGCTAAGAAGTTCAAAATTGGATTTTACATCCCATCCGGCATTCGATGTAATTGCATCCGGACTGTCCGGTACCAACGTAACTTGTGTTGGTTTTACTTTAAGAACGAGGTCAACGAATTTTTCGCAGGGGTATCCTTCAATATTAAACTCTGTTTTAATAAGAGGCTTTAGTCCGTATACATCCGAGTATCGTATATGTCGTTCGTCCGGACGAGGATGGACTGTGATGCCTTGTGCCCCAAATTTCTCACAGTCCTGAGCAACTGTTAGTATATTGGGCATATTACCTCCACGCGCATTACGAATGGTGGCAACCTTATTAATATTTACACTTAAATTTGTCATTGTTTGTATATTCTTCTTCTTTCTTTCGCTACATTTGCAAAAAGTTCCTGCAAATTTAATAGTATTTAGGGAATTAACAGAACAATGTTGGTAAAAGATTTCTTAACAAAAGACATTCCCGTGTTAAAAAGTTTTGATACGGTTGAATATGGATTAGGATTGATGGATGACTTTAAAATCAAGCATCTTCCTCTTACGGAGGATGGTTTGTATCGTTGTCTGGTATCCGAAAAAGAATTGTTGTCTCTAACCGGTAGTAATTCTACGGTTGGAGAGGCAGTCGTTTTTGCACCATCAGTAACGGAAAACGGCCATTTGCTTGAGGCCTTGTCTCTTGTTGCAAGATATAGATTGAGCTTTTTACCGGTGATATCTCAGACTGGCGAATATATGGGCGGACTCACTGCCGATCGTCTGTTAAATGCATTGTCTGATACAACGCATGCTGAATCAGAAGGAAGTATCGTTATGCTGGAGATGCTCCCGCAGGATTATTCACTTTCAGATATTGCCCGCGTTATTGAATCAAATCATGCCCATGTGTTGAGCTTGCTATCCCATATGGATAGTATTACGGGAAGACTTATCATCTCAATTAAAATAGATTTGGAAGATGCTTCTCCTGTTATACGTAGTTTCGAACGATTCAACTACACTGTTCTCTTTTATTTTATGAAAAAAGGTATGGTCGACGATTTACTTGAGCAGCGAATGAGCGAATTAATGTACTACATCAACATGTAATTATCACCCTATGAAAGTTGGCGTATTTGGGAGCGAATATCAGGAAGAAAAGCAAAATGTGATTAAGCGGCTTTTTGAGAAACTGATCGAAAAGGAGGCGGAAATTTATGTAGATTATCGTTTTCATATCTTTCTGACGGATGTTTTGAATTACAGTCCGCCTATCAAGGGTGAGTTGTTTGATGATGATTTCGACCTGGATGTAGCATTGAGTGTAGGGGGAGACGGAACATTCCTACGTACGGCGGCCCGTGTAAATAAGCAGGATATACCCATTTTAGGGATTAATACCGGGCGGTTAGGCTTTTTGGCTGATGTATCTAATAATGAATTGGAAGATACCTTGGAAGAGCTTTTTAAAAACTATTATAAAATTGAAGAGCGAACCTTGTTACGGCTTCATACAGAAGAAAGGGCATACCGGGGTTATAATTACGCATTAAATGAAATTGCCATCTTAAAGAGAGATACCTCTTCAATGATTACAATCCATACCTCATTGAATAATGAGTATCTTGCCTCTTATGAAGCAGACGGACTTGTAATTGCTACTCCAACCGGTTCTACGGCTTATTCCATGAGTGTAAACGGACCAATAATCATTCCTCAAAGTAACAGTATGGTTTTAAGTCCGGTTGCTCCCCATAGTCTTAATGTGAGGCCATTGGTAATACCAGATACTTATGTTATAACCTTAGGGGTTGAAAGCAGAAGTAAGAATTTCCTTATAGCCTTGGATGGAAGATCGGAAGTTTTTCCTACAGGCATCGAATTAATTATAAGCAAAGCCGACTATACAACGAAGGTTATCAAACGATACAACCATACATTCTATAAAACCCTGCGTGATAAATTAATGTGGGGAGCAGATGTCAGGATGAAATAAAAAAAGGGAAGTGCTGATGCACCTCCCTTTTTTAGTATAAATTCTGTTCTGATAATTAAAGAACATTGATTTCTTTCAATACATCGTTTGTTTTGCGTACAGCATCTGCACTGGCAACGAACAATGCTTTTTCGGCTGCATTAAGTTCTACTTCAACGATTTTCTCAACGCCGTTGCGACCAATGATTGTTGGAACACCGATACAGATGTCGTTTTGACCATATTCGCCTTCAAGAGCAACACAAGAAGGAATAAGTTTCTTCTGGTTTTTGATGATTGATTCAACAACGAAAGCACCAGCAGCACCCGGAGCATACCATGCAGATGTACCCAATAAACCAGTCAGTGTAGCACCACCTACCATTGTAGCTTTAACTACCTTTTCTAATTCTTCTGCACTCAACAATTCGCTTACAGGAATACCTTTGTAAGTAGCAAGGCGAGCCAAAGGAATCATAGTAGTATCACCGTGACCACCAATTACCATACCTTCAACTTCGTTTGCATTGCAACCTAAAGCCTGAGACAGATAATATTTGAAACGAGAGCTATCCAAAGCACCACCCATACCGATGATACGGTTTTTAGGAATACCTAACGACTTAAGAGATAGATACGTCATTGTGTCCATAGGGTTAGAAATAACCACGATGATGGCATTTGGAGAATATGTAAGAACGTTGGTAGCTACGCTTTTAACAATGCCTGCGTTAACGCCGATCAACTCTTCGCGAGTCATACCAGGCTTACGTGGAATACCAGATGTGATAACCACAACGTCTGAATTGGCTGTTTGAGCATAGTCGTTTGTGCAACCTACTACTGTTGAATCGAAACCAAGCAATTGAGCAGTCTGCATCATATCCATTGCCTTACCTTCTGAAACGCCTTCTTTTACATCAAGCATTACAATT
The DNA here is from genome assembly GCF_050251695.1 of Macellibacteroides sp. Classification (NCBI taxonomy): domain Bacteria; kingdom Pseudomonadati; phylum Bacteroidota; class Bacteroidia; order Bacteroidales; family Porphyromonadaceae; genus Macellibacteroides; species Macellibacteroides sp. The sequence goes on along the minus strand of NZ_JBFWMI010000030.1, from coordinate 20,713 downwards.
TCATCAGCTACTTCATTGAATGCAAGAACATTTGCGCATGTAGCACCTACGTTACCGGCGCCAACAACTGTTACTTTAGACATAATAAATAATTTTTATTGTTTTACGAAATAAAATCCATCTCTATTTGAACCGACACAAAGTTACAATCTCTTTGTGAATTAAAGAAATATTTCCATATATATTTCTGCTCCAAACTTCATAAAAAATATGAACCCCAAACAGAATTATTATTCAACGTGCAACACTAAACCTTTAAGATATTCACCTTCGGGATGATAGATGTTTATCGGATGGTCGGCTGGTTGAGTAAGCTGATGCAATATCCGTACGTTACGGCCCGATTGAGCCGCTGCACTGAATACGGCCAAACGGAAGTTTTCCTTGCTTACAACCTGAGAGCAGGAGAAGGTAAAGATGATACCGCCTGGTTTGATTTTCTCAAAGGCAATCGCATTAAGTTTTCTGTATCCTTGCAGAGCATTACGTAAAACATCCTTATGTTTTGCGAAAGCTGGAGGGTCCAGAATGATCAAGTCGTAATTGCTGCCCATTTTTTCCAAATATTTGAAGGCATCTTCGGCATAAGCCTCGTGTCTTGGGTCATTTGGGAAATTAGCCTCCACATTTTTATTTGTTAAAGCAATAGCTCTGGCCGAACTGTCTACCGAGTGAACCACTTTTGCACCGCCCCGCATGGCATAAAAAGAAAAGCCTCCGGTGTAACAGAACATGTTAAGCACAGATCTGTCTTTCGCATATTGTTGTAACAACGTACGATTTTCACGTTGGTCTACAAAGAAGCCTGTTTTCTGCCCCTTAAGCCAGTCAACATAAAACTTCAATCCGTTTTCGACGGCTATTTCTTCAATTTCGCCGCCATATAAATAACCATCCTCTGTTCCCAGGTTTGCCTTGAAAGGTAAGGTGGATTCGGATTTGTAATAAACATTACGTAAGCTTTCTCCCATTACCTTTTTCAGAGCTTCCACTATGATTGATCTGGCATGATGCATTCCAACGGAATGCGCTTGTACTACAGCTGTATGAGCGTAAACATCAATTACCAATCCGGGCAGATTATCCCCTTCTCCATGAATCAAACGATACGTGTTGTTGTAATCAGTACCAGCCAAACCTAATGATTTCCGAATGGAATAAGCTACTTCAATCCGCTCTACCCAGAAATGGATGTCGATAGGTATTTGCTTGAAAGAGAGTATGCGTACGGCAATGCTACCTATCTGGTAGTGCCCCAATGCCAGAAACTGGTTGTTTGATCCAAAAATCTCTACGATGTCTCCTTCGGCAGGTTTTCCCTGGATGGATTGTATCGCGCCCGAGAATACCCACGGATGAAAACGCAACAACGATTCTTCTTTCTTGGGTTTGAGAATAACTTTACAATAGTTCATTTATAATGCTTTCAATTGTTTGTAAATTTTAAGGCAGGCCCAGGCGTCCAATGAAGCATACTTCTTTTGCCCTTCAGACAAGATATCAGCTTCCCAATTACTGAGACGTTGGCCCTTTGATATTTTTTTATTGAAAATGATTGCATAAATCTTTTGCAGACTCGCGTCTTTTATGCCATACTTTCCAACGTAATTTTGCAGATCCAGAAATCCTTTTGGCTCAAGTTTGCTTCGTTTCTGAATGGCATTAAAGTCATCCCTTAATGAAAGCCCGATTTTTTGAATGGACGCATCAGATAAAAAATGTTCCAACGCCTCTGGGATTCCGATATGATTTAGCCTGAAAAGAAAACAGGTATCTTCCGTTGATATTTGCATCAGGGATATTTTATTAGACTGCCCTTTTTTAAAATTAGGTCTGGTCTCCGTATCAAAACCAACTTCCTTGAATGTAGAGAGATAAGATATTGCTTTTTCAGTATCCCTTTCCGTATCTACAACAATCACCCTGCCAGGAAATTCCTCGATGGGTAACAGAGACAAATCTTCTTTATTTATGGTTTGTAAAAAATCCATCATACCTCCTCGTTGATCGCTAAATTAGTCTCCTCGTCATATCTGATAGCATGTAAAGCCTTCAGAGCGTTTAATAATTGCTGACCCCAAAACTTCTGAAAGTTTTCGCGACATAATCCAATAGCTTCAGCCATTACCTCCTCATTCCCTTGCCTGAAAACCGATACGAAATTACCCGTATCCTGGTATACATCTGCAAGATTCTCTGAAATGAATGCCGCAATCGGGGTGTCACTATATTGCATGTCCGGATGAAAGGTTTCCAGATAGGTATCACTTTCGCCTAGTAGCGTCGCAATTTGGTTACGTACCAATTCGTACATATCCTCAGTAACTGTAAATTCGGGTTCAATCTCTTCTGTTTCTTCAATTTCAGGTAAAAGTGAAGCTTTAATATAGAGCAGAGGCAATAATTTGGTTGCCTTGTCTGTAAATTCAAAACTGGATAATTTACCTGCAGATTCAACAAAAGAACAGAACTCAAGTGCAACTGTTACAAATTCAATGGTATTCCTGTTATAAACAGGACTGTTTTCGTTCTCCATACGCTCTTGTTCGTTCAACGTCTAAATATAATTTGCAAAAATAGGAAATAATTATTTCCCTATCACACTTTGTTTTTATTACTTTTGCATTGTGAGATAAAATAGATCTCTTAATTTAGAATTTTATGGCAAAAAAGAGCAATACGAAGCAAACAACTGTTACACCTGGTTTCTTTACTTTACTAAAGGAGTTCTTTACCAATGAACGTACCCGTTTTATAAGCGGGCTGATTATATCCTTTGTTACTGTATATGTAGGCCTTTCACTTATATCCTTTTTCTTTACAGGAGGGATTGATCAAAGTAAAATTGACAATGTACCATTGGGGGATTTAGTGTTGAACAAGGGTTCTGTTTCAAACTGGACGGGGGTGAGAGGTGCGTATTTAGCTGATTTACTAATGAATCGCTGGTTTGGAATCTCCTCTTTTGTCATTCTATTCTTTTTAGGATCCTTGGGAGCCAAGCTGATGAATCTAAACAATGTATCGTTACTAAGACGTTTTATATTCAGTGCTACGTTATTGATCTGGGGATCTCTGTTTTTTGCTTTTGTCTTTCTAAAAGGATATGAAGACACTTTTATTTATCTGGGGGGGCAACATGGATATTACCTTTCCGAAAAAATGATTAACAATATAGGGGTACCCGGGACTTTCCTTTTTATTTTGGGAACCTTTCTTATTATAGCTGTCTTTTGTAGTAAGAGGACAATTCCATTTCTTCAGAAGTTACTCTCTTTCTCTTGGTTCAAACGACATTTTGACAAAAAGAAATCAACTTTGTCGGAATCTGTAGAAGAAGAATCCGGAGACTTAATTGCCGAATTTGATACGGAGAAGGAGTTGGAGGAGGCCGAATCTCAATTTGAAAACAAAGCTCCTGCCGAAAAAACTGTTCGTCTTACCTATGCAGACGCCATTGAAGAAGATTCCTTCGAGATTAATGTGCCTCAGGGAGAGGAGGTTTACGAGAGTTTTGCAGAACCGGTCCGGCCGTCGGAAGTGGTAGATGATGTGTTATTTACTATAGATGTTCCTACTGGAGACGACGAAGTGTATGATGGCTCGTCAATGGGAGAGTACGATCCCAAGCTTGATCTTTCACAATACCGGTACCCTACTACCGACTTACTAAAAAAATACGATGTTGGAGATCATCAGGTGGATATGGAAGAGCAAAAAGCAAACCAGACACGTATTAAAACAACGCTTGAGAACTTTGGCATCAACATTGCCTCAATAAAAGCGACTGTTGGACCTACGCTTACACTGTATGAAGTAATTCCCGAAGCAGGTGTCCGTATTTCCAAAATCAGAAATCTGGAAGATGATATTGCATTAAGTTTGTCGGCCTTAGGGATCCGTATCATTGCTCCCATGCCAGGGAAAGGAACTATTGGTATTGAAGTGCCTAATAAAGATCCTCAGATTGTATCTATGCAATCTGTCATTGCATCCCGCAAGTTCCAGGAGTGCAAATACGATCTACCGGTTGCATTAGGTAAGACTATCACCAACGAAATTTACATGTTCGATCTTTGTAAAATGCCTCACCTTCTGGTTGCCGGGGCCACCGGACAAGGTAAATCTGTTGGTCTGAATGCTATTATCACGTCATTGCTTTATAAGAAACATCCTTCAGAATTGAAGTTTGTCCTGGTCGATCCCAAAATGGTTGAATTTAGTATCTATTCTGAGATCGAGCGGCATTATCTGGCTAAGTTGCCTGATGCTGATAAGGCCATCATCACCGATTTTACGAAGGTGATCCAGACATTGAATTCGCTTTGTAAAGAGATGGACGACCGGTACGATCTGTTGATGAAAGCCCATACCCGAAACATAAAGGAGTACAATGAAAAATTTATTAAAAGACGCCTGAATCCGGAAAAGGGGCATAAATACATGCCTTATATTGTGGTGATTATAGACGAGTTTGGAGATTTGATCATGACTGCAGGAAAAGAAATAGAACTTCCGATTGCACGTATTGCCCAGAAGGCCAGAGCGGTAGGTATTCATATGGTGATCGCCACCCAGCGTCCTTCAACCAATATTATCACCGGAACCATTAAAGCGAACTTCCCGGCACGTTTAGCTTTCAGGGTATCCTCCATGATTGACTCGCGTACCATTTTAGATTCGCCGGGTGCTAATCAGCTTATTGGACGAGGTGACCTTCTTTTCTCGCAGGGTAACGACATGATTCGTGTTCAGTG
>NZ_JBFWMI010000030.1:0-15856 GCF_050251695.1 Macellibacteroides sp. | reverse complement strand
AAAGCGAATCAGAAAGCAGAGGTGATAGAGGGTAGCATACAGATGAAAGGTGATAAATTCACCTTAAAGACTCCTCAATCCTATACATGGTATGATGGAGCAACTCAATGGGTGTATATGGAGCAAACCGAAGAGGTAAATGTCAGTAAGCCGGAAGGCGACGAATTGCAGTTTACCAATCCGGTTGTATTGCTTAATACATACAAAAAAGGATTTACAGCCAAATACAAAGGCGAAAGTACCAATCAAAGCGGTAAGAAGGTATTTGATATTACGCTTGTTCCAAAGAACAGAAAAAGCGATATCAGTAAAATCGATCTGAGGATTGATAAAATAACCAATTTTCCTGCATCCATAACAGTTACTAATAAAAACGGAGTAAGCAATACCATTCTTATTAGTAAATTGGTAACGGGAGTAAACCAATCTGCATCCGTATTTGTTTTCGATCAGAGAAAGTTTCCAAATGCAGAAATTATCGATCTTAGATAAAACATAACATAAATAATATTTGAATATGAGTGATACAGTAAACGAAAAAGTACGTTGCCTGATTATCGGATCAGGACCTGCGGGTTATACTGCGGCAATCTATGCGTCCAGAGCGAATCTTTCCCCTGTCCTTTATGAAGGAATTCAACCGGGAGGGCAGCTTACAACAACAACCGAAGTAGAAAACTTCCCCGGTTATCCTGAAGGAATCACCGGTCCGGAATTAATGGAAGATCTTAAAAAACAGGCCGTTCGCTTTGGGACAGATGTTCGTTATGGACACGCAACAGCTACCGATTTGTCGGCTGCCCCATATAAAGTAACCATTGATGGTGAAAAAGTGATAGAGGCCGAAACAATCATTATTTCAACAGGAGCTACAGCCAAATACCTGGGATTGCCGGACGAGCAGAAATATGCAGGTATGGGAGTATCTGCTTGTGCTACATGTGACGGATTCTTTTATCGTAAAAAAACGGTCGCAGTAGTTGGGGGAGGAGATACCGCTTGTGAAGAAGCGCTTTATCTCGCAGGATTAGCTAAACATGTTTATCTGATTGTCCGTAAACCCTTCCTACGTGCATCAAAAGTAATGCAGGAGCGTGTTTTCAAGGCCGAAAACATTACCGTATTGTTCGAACATAATACCCTTGGGCTATTTGGCGAAAACGGAGTTGAAGGAGCACATCTGGTTAAAAGAATGGGGGAATCAGACGAAGAAAAAGTCGACATCGCCATTGATGGTTTCTTCCTTGCAATAGGACACACGCCTAATTCAGATATTTTTAAACCCTGGATTGAAACAGATTCTGTTGGATATATTAAAACAATTCCTGATACACCTCGTACAAATGTTCCGGGAGTGTTTGCTGCCGGCGATGTGGCCGATCCCCATTACCGCCAGGCTATTACCGCTGCCGGAAGTGGTTGTAAGGCCGCTATGGAAGCCGAACGTTATCTTTCAGAACTTGGTAAGTAAAATTTTATTATGGGAGACTGCCTGAAACAGTCTCCCTCTCTTTTATATAAATACTTAAATCTCAAAAGTACCATGAAAATTAAAAATTTCTTTCTCATTCTTCTTTGTTTATCCCTTGGTCTTTCTGCCGGGGCAAAAAATAAAACAAAAGTAATTGCACACAGGGGGTATTGGAAAATTGAAGGCTCGGCTCAGAACTCGATTAAATCTCTTGAAGAGGCTGATCGTATTAAGGTGTACGGCTCTGAATTTGATGTCCACCTTACAGCCGATAATGAGGCAATTGTGTTTCATGACAATAAAGTAAACGATATCAAAGTTCAGGAAGTAAATTACGACAAGCTGAAAGATATTCAACTTGCCAATGGCGAAAAGATCCCCACTTTAGATCAATATTTGCAAAAAGGTAAAAAATTAAAGAAAGCAAAGTTGATATTTGAATTAAAGTCCCACGCCACACCTCAGCGAGACAGAGAGGCTGCTGCTTTCATCTTAAACAAAATCAAAGAATACAAGCTCCAGAAGAAGACAGAATACATCGCCTTTAGTCTGGAAGCTGCCAAAGAGATCATTCGTTTGGATAAAAAGGCAAAAGTATCTTATCTTAACGGCGAACTTTCCCCAAAAGAATTGAAATCGTTAGGATTTGCAGGTCTTGATTATAATTACAATGTAATTAAGAAACACCCGGAATGGGTTAAGGAGGCTAAAGATTTAGACCTGACAGTTAATGTGTGGACAGTCAATACGGCTGAGCAAATGCAGGAAATGATTGCTCTTGGAGTCGATTATATTACGACAGACTATCCCGAGTTACTTCAACAAGAGTTGAAAAAATAAAAACAATAATCCCCGTCTATCTCTGCAGACGGGGATTATTGTTTTTAAGAATCAGGATTCTAGCTTCTCTACATACAGCTGGCTATTCTCAAAACGTAGCACCTTCACATTTGTTCCTTTCTCAATAAATCCCGATTCAGAAACTGCATCAAATTGAGCATTATCAATTTCAATTTTCCCCGAAGGCCGCAAAACGGTTGTGGTCTTTCCTGTTTTACCAATAAAAGCATTTAATTCGGGTGTAGACAGTGACTGTTCCAGATCGGTTGCAAGAGCTACATTCTTCAATAATCCCTTTTCCCCAATCTTATTTGAAAGCCAAATCATTAAAACAAAACTGCCTCCAATCCCCATTAGAACTGTAAGCACAGCCTTCCCCGAGTCGGTACCACTTATACCTCTAAAGTCGAAATCTGTGTTGTTAAGCAAGCTGAGCGTAAGTCCCCCAACAATAAATACAATTCCGGTAATACCGGTTACTCCAAACCCCGGAATAATAAAAAGTTCCACCGCAATTAATATCAGTCCGGCTACGAAGACCAGTATTTCCCAGTTTTGAGCCAGACCGTCAATATAAAGAGGGGCAAAATAAAGAATAGCACCGGTAACTGCTGCAGCCAATGGGAAACCGATGCCCGGTGATTGCATTTCGAAATAGATACCACCTATGATGCACATTATCAATAAGGATTGTATAAAAGGATTCATTAAAAACCCTTTGATTTTATCAGCAAAAGAGGGTTTATACGTTTTTAATTCGTAGTTCTTGTATCCCAGATAAGAGGTGACGACTTCGTCTACCGATTCGGCAATCCCATCACAATACCCCCAGGTAACTGCCTCATCAGCTGTGAATGTAAGTACCTTTCCGCTGTCAATCAAATTAGGGATTGCTATTCGGTCGTCCACCATCGCCTCGGCAATACGAGGATCTCTTTTCCACTTATAGATTGTATCGTTTCCTTGTACTATTGTATCTTTTCCGTGAGCTTCGGCTGTCGACCTGATCATCGACCGCATATAAGACTGATACTTGTCCGGCAGAGCTTCTCCAGTCTGGTTAACCACTGTAGCTGCACCTATATTTGCCCCTTTTCGCATATAAATCTTTTTACAGGCAATTGAGATCAAAGCACCTGCCGAAGCAGCATTATTATCAATAAAAACATGCACAGGAACCTTGCTGTATAAGATAGCGGTCCGCATGGAATCGGCGGCTTCAAGAAGTCCGCCGTATGTATTCATATGGATAATCACAGCCTGAGCGTTCAGCTGATTTGCTTCAGCCAACCCTTTACTTAAAAAAATTCTTGCAGCGTTATCTATTTCTTTATTAATATTAATAGTGTAGATAAGAGGAATGTTTTTATTTTGCGCATTTAGAAGAAATAGCGGAGCAAGCAATCCTGCCAGCAAAAGCGAAAGGAATGTTTTCATATTGATATTGTTTGATTAATTCGTTACAACTGCTGTAAAGTTACATTAATTTCTTAAGTTGTGATTTTTATTATTAATTTTTCTCAAACAATTGTTTAATTAAAAAATAATACATATATTTGTCAAAACTCCTAACGAGGGGGTAAAAGATTAATTAACCGATGTTTAACTTTATATACGTGTGGTATGAACGCATTGCAATTTCAGAAAAAATTATTGGGCATACAGGAAAACATGATGAATTTTGCTTTAATGCTCACAGCGAACAGGGACGACGCGCAGGATTTGATGCAGGATACAACACTAAAGGTGTTGGACAATCAGGAGAAGTTTGTTGACAATATAAACTTTAAAGGATGGGTTCTGACAGTAATGCGAAATATATTTATTAACAACTATCATAAAATAGTACGAACACAAACGGTCGTAGATCAGGGAGTGGACCTCTATAATTTGAATGTCGTTAATGATTCAGGTTTTGATTCACCAGATGGTGCATATCAGATTCAGGAAATAACAAAAGCAATCAACGGCTTGAATAATGAGTTGAAGATTCCTTTCTCTATGTTTCTAAGTGGTTACAAGTACAACGAAATAGCCGACAAGTTGGGAGTTCCTCTTGGAACTGTAAAAAGTCGGATCTTCTTTGCAAGACAAGAGCTACAAAAGGAACTTAAAGACTTCAGACAAGGATAAAGCATTTGATACAAAAAAAAGAGATCATGAAAATTGATCTCTTTTTTTTGACTATATTGCTGTTATTTAGATATAATAAGCCATTTTATACTTACCTCTCCTCTATTTTTGTTTATCAATCCTATCTTTAATGATTGAATAAGTATGTTGTATAGAATTGTTTTATAACATATATTTGCATTATATTCCTTTTATTCTTGATTTATGTAAAAAAATGCGCTGGAATGAAAAAAATAATTAAAATAATTTTGTGTGAACTAATTTTAATTATATACATTTGCGAAGTGCTCAAGAGTGAGCCTATTAATTAATGTTAACCTATTTTTTAGTTATGATGAACAAACAGTTAGCTTTTGTTAAAAGCGGGCTTGGTTTGGCGCTCTGCTTTTTGCTAGTGGGTGCGGGTAATACACCTCCTTTGTATGCCGCCAACACTGAAGTGTCAGTAAACCAACAAGCTAGAACAGTTACCGGTACGGTAAAAGACGCTAAAGGAGAAACTCTTTTAGGCGTGAACGTTGTGGTGAAGGGGACGACCAATGGTACCATTACAGACCTTGATGGTAAGTATTCTCTCGAGGTTCCCTCGAACGCTATTCTTGAATTTTCATATATCGGTTATGTTACCCAGGCAGTTCCTGTTACGGGTAGGGTAATGGATATTGTAATGAAGGAAGATGCCAGAAATCTGGACGAAGTTGTTGTTGTAGGTTACGGAACGCAGGCCAAGAAAGACATTACCGGATCTGTGGCTGTAGTGGACACTAAAGACCTTCTAGCATCCAGTGGATCTTCTGCTACTCAACAGCTTCAGGGAAAAGCTGCCGGTGTTTATATCGGACAGAACGGTTCTCCCGGTGCTTCCACCATGGTACGTATTCGTGGTATCAACACTGTAAACGATAACGGACCTCTATATGTTATCGACGGAGTATCAACTCGTAACCAGAACCTGAGCAGTTTAAACCCGAATGATATTGAAAGCATGCAGGTGTTGAAAGACGCATCAGCAGCTGCTATTTATGGTGCCCAGGCTGCCAATGGTGTAATTTTGATTACAACCAAAAAAGGAACACAGTCTGGTCAACCTAAACTAACTTATGATGGTTACTTTGGAATCCAAAAAACCGGAAAGAAATACGATGTATTAAACTCAACAGATCGCTTGAACCTTGAATGGGAAGCTAAAGCAAACAATTATGCCATCAACGGCGTTAATAAATTGCCTTCACACGTTCAGTTTGGAACAGGAGCAAAGCCTGTAATTCCGAATTATCTAACACAGGCAGGTGCCGGAGGTAGTCAGAATATCGATCCTAATACTTATAGCTATCCTGGCAATACTATGGTACCATTCTCTAATACAGATTGGTGGGACGAAGTTGACCGCGTAGCACCAATGCAGAATCACCAAGTTGGCTTATCAGGAGGTACAGACAAAGGCCAGTATAACTTAAGTGCCAACTACTTCGATCAGAGAGGTACTGTAATCGAATCCTATTATACAAGATATCAGGTTCGTGCCAACTCTTCATTCAATGTACGTCCCTGGTTGCGTTTTGGAGAAAACCTGACCTATGCATGGACAAAAGATCAGGGACTTACAAGTTCGGGAGCTGAGGACAATCCTTACTCATGGACATATCGTGCCTCTCCTTACGTTCCTGTATATGATATTAAAGGAAATTTCGCGGGTTCTAAGATTGCAGGTACCGGTAACTTCCAGAACGTGGTAGCTCAACAGAAACGTAATGCTGATAATTATTACACCAATTCACGTATATTTGGTAACTTGTGGGGAGAAATTGACTTTATGAAAGGTCTTACCTTCAGAACCAATTTTGGTGTGGACTATACCAGTGCTTATCAATATCGTATGAACAAAAAGAACCTCGAATTCTCTGAAACCCGTGGAACAAACGACCTGTTTGAACAATCAACATTCAACTTCCGTTGGGTATGGACCAATACATTGGCCTTTGATACAAAATTTGGAGAAGATCATTCCTTGAAAGTATTATTAGGTACAGAAGCTATCCGCGACGGATTAGGCCGTGGTTTAAGTGGTCAGCGTTACGGTTATTTGTACGAAAATAATACAGACACTTGGGTGTTATCAATGGGTGTTAATGACTTGACTCGTGTTAACAATTCATGGTATAATGGAGAGTTTGCATTGTTTGGAATGTTTGGTCGTGCCGATTACGCATACCAGGATAAATATTTAGCAACAGTGATAGTTCGCCGAGACGGTGTTTCCCGTTTCTCTAAATCAAATCGTTACGGAACATTCCCATCTGTATCTTTAGGATGGCGTATTTCTGAAGAAGATTTCATGGAAAACACACAAGATTGGTTGGACGACTTGAAACTTCGTGTTGGTTATGGACAGACAGGTAACGCTGAAGTTCCACGTGCTACGAACTTTGCTTACGAATTCTCTACAGATCCACGCACAACAGGTTACGATTTAGGTGGAACCAATGGTACAACTTATACAGGATATAAATTGAACAGATTTGGTAACGAAGATACCAAATGGGAGTCAACCGATATGTTTAACGTGGGTTTGGATGCAACTTTCCTGAATGGTAAATTTACTGCAGGTGTTGAATGGTACACCAAAAAGACATCAGATATGTTGGTACAGGCCTCTTATTCTGCTTTGGCAGGTGAAGCAGCTAAACCATACATCAACTTTGGTGATATGAAAAATAAAGGGGTTGATGTAACCTTTAACTATAGAGATAATGCCGGTGATTGGAGTTGGGATTTAGGCTTGAACCTATCTCATTATAAAAACGAAGTTGTTCGTTTGGCCGAAGCAGACGATGCTTCTTTCTGGGGAGCCGGTGCCCGTATCAGCGGTAACATTACCCGTACAACCAAAGGTCATCCAATTTCAGAATTCTACGGATATAAAGTGGTAGGTTTCTATGAAAGCGAAGCCGATTTGGCCGCTTCTCCTATACCTCTTGGTGTTGCAGACAGAGCTTCCATTAAGCCGAATGCATGGATTGGTAAATTTAAATTTGCTGATGTTAACAACGACGGCAAAGTGACTACTGCCGACCGTACCTTTATTGGTTCACCTCATCCTGATTTGATTGCTGGTTTGAATGCAACAGTTACGTATAAGAATTTTGACTTTACGATGTTCTGGTATTCAACCATAGGTAACGATTTGTTTAATAACAATAAATATTTTACCGATTTTTGGTTGTTTGAAGGAAACCGATCTTCCACTATGCGCGATAAATCATGGAAGGCTGGAGCAGATAATAGTAATGCTGTATTGCCTGTCCTTGATTATGGTGATAGCTATTCCGGAACAAACTCAAACTCATATTATGTAGAGAATGCTTCATTCTTAAGATTGAAAAATGTTGTTTTGGGTTACACATTCCCAAAAGCCATGTTGCAAAAAGCTACAATATCTAATTTAAGAGTGTATTTGCAGGCAGAAAATATTCTGACAATCACAGGTTATTCAGGTCTGGATCCAGAATATACCAATGCAAGCTTAAATGCAGATAGTGGTAATGACCTTCGCAGAGGTATTGATATGGGAGGTTGGCCGTCAACCATGCGTTTCTTATTTGGTGTTAATTTCGCATTCTAAGAAACGTCTAAGTCTAATTAATTATTTTAAATCAAAGAATTATGAAACATAATCTTATAGCAATATTTGGTTTCGCTACTTTATTAACCTTCGGCTCTTGTGGTGAAGATTTTCTTTACAAAGCTCCGCAGGGTAGTATCGACCAGAATGCTTTGCAAAATGCAACAGGTGTGGAGTTGGTTGTTGCGAATGCGTATGCCAATTTAACTGAAAATGGCTGGGGTGCAACTCCTTTTAACTGGACATTCGGTGGTATGTACGGTGGTGATGCTAATAAGGGTTCCGACCCGGGCGACCAGTCCGTATTGAACGAAATGGAGATGTATAATACGGCATCTACCAATGGTTATCTCAATGAAAAATGGGTGTGGACGTACAAAGGTTCAAAGCGAGTTTCAATCGCAATGCAGATTATTGCTGCTACAACAGACATGGATGCTGCGTTGAAAGAAGTCAGAATGGGTGAACTGTATTTCTTACGCGCTATGTTCTATTTCGAATCTGTAAAGATATTTGGTCCGTTTATTCCTTACATTGATGAAACTTTTACAGAAAACGATCCAAAGGTTCACAACGACAAGGATATTTATCCAAACATTCTTGCCGATGTTGATGCTGCAATCGCTAAATTACCGGCTACTCAACCCGAAGTTGGTAGAGCCAATGTATGGGCTGCAAAAGCATTGAAAGCAAAAATTTTAATGCAAAAAGGTGATATGACTGCTGCTAAACCTATTTTGAAAGACGTAATTGAAAATGGTAAAACATCCAATGGCTTAAAATATGGTTTGGAAGACAATTTGAATAACAACTGGAGTGCACTTACCGAAAATGGAAAGGAATCCATATTTGCTGTTCAGTTCTCAAATGATGCGCAAAATAATGGTAACTCAGGTATGTCGTTATGTTATCCACATAACTCAGGCCCAGGTGGTTGCTGCGGTTTTTATCAACCTTCTTACGAATTGGCCAATTCATTTAAAGTAGACGCAAATGGTCTTCCATTACTTGATAATTCGTATCGTAACGGAACCTCTGTTTCTTATGTGAATCCTAGTTCTGCTGAAGATGCTCCGATATCTTTGAATAGTAATGACCCTGTAGATCCACGTCTGGATTTCGCAATCGGTCGTTATGGAATTCCATACAAAGATTGGGGACTACCAAAGAATGACTGGGTACGTAACCCTGTTAACGGAGGTATCTTCTTACCTAAAAAGCATGTATATAGTGTGGCTGAAAAAGAAGCTGGTCAGACTGCTATTCATGACGGTTGGGCTCCCGGATCAACCATGAATTTACAATATCTAAGCTTGCGCGACTGCATTTTGATGTATGCTGAGTGTTTGGCTAATGATGGCGATTTAAAGGGTGCAATGGATCTTGTAAACCAGATTCGTACACGTGCAGCTCTTCCGGCTAACATAATTAAAAATGCCGCTGGTCAACCTGCTGCCAATTACAAGATTTCGACTTATCCGCAAAACCATGCAGCCTTTACAGATAAAGCTACCTGTATCAAAGCTGTACGTATGGAACGTAAGTTGGAATTGGCTATGGAAGGACAACGTTGGTTCGACTTACAGAGATGGGGTGGTAGTGTTATGGCTACTGAGTTGAAGGCATATGTTGATTTTGAAAAACAATATATTCCAAAATTTGCTGCCGCATCTTATCTGCAAGCTGCAAGAACAATGTTCCCAGTACCAGATGGTCAGATTCAAACCATGGGTAACGACGAAAGTGGTAAACCTTATCTGGTTCAGCCGGAACCTTGGAAATAATAGAATTCTTTTATTGCGAAAAGGGCATCTACGGATGCCCTTTTTTATTTTATATAAGTTTATTTATATCAGCAATAACATTAAAGATGAAGTCTCAGTTTTGATATAAGGGAGTATTTCGCTCCCTTTTTTAGTTAAGTGAATATTGTCTGTGAATAAGAAATAACTATCTTTGTGAAATGCCAATATTTAATCTATTAATATAAAGCGATTTATAATGAATACCGATGTGAAAAAACTTAAAGCTGTAACAGCAGTTGTATTGGGAGCAAGTGGAAGAGGAAAACTTTATGGAGATTATTCGCTGGAACACCCCGAAGATTTATTGATTGTAGGAATTGCGGAACCTGTGCCTTTACGAAGGGAAATGTATGGAGATAAGTACCATGTTCCAGTAGAGAACCGGTTGGCAACCTGGGAGGAAATGCTTGCTAGACCTAAATTTGCAGATGCAGTGATTATTGCCACTCCGGATCACTTGCATTACGCACCTTGTATGAAAGCGTTGGAGCTGGGATACGATATCTTATTAGAGAAACCAATCGCACAAACCGAAGAAGAATGCCGAAAGCTGGTGGATTATGCCCGTCAGACCGGTAAAATAGTGGGACTTACCCATGTGTTACGCTATTCTCCTTACTTTTTGATGCTTAAGGAGATGGTTGACAGCAAAAAAATTGGAGATTTGGTAAGTATTCAGCACTTCGAGCCGGTTGATCATGTGCACATGAGCCATTCGTATGTACGGGGAAGCTGGAGAGATTCCAAGGCCAGTACCCCATTGGTATTGGCTAAATCAAGTCATGATCTGGATATATTACATTGGATTGTAGGTAAACCATGTAAGAAAGTAGTTGCTTTCGGCGATTTAGCACACTTCAAGGCTGCTAATGCACCTCAAGGAGCTCCACAACGTTGCACAGACGGTTGTCCGGTTGAAGCCGACTGCCCGTTTTCTGCATTAAAAATATATTACCGCGACCGCACCTGGCTTTATGTTTTTGATCTGCCCGAGGATCCGGATAAGCAGGGAGACGTTATTCTCGAAAATCTTAAAAATGGTAACTACGGAAAGTGTGTATACCATTGTAACAATAATCAGCCCGATCATTACACAATGCTTCTTGAATTTGATGGTGGAGTGACGGTTAATTTCTCCATAGAGGCTTTCACATCCTACAGTGGCAGACGTACCCGGATTATGGGAACACGTGGAGACATAGTGGGAGATATGGAACAATTTGTACACACTGATTTTGCTTCCGGCAAATCTGTAACGTATGATGCCCACGCGATGGATGCCCTCAACTACGAAGGTGTAGGACATGGGGGAGGAGATACCGGTATGATCAGGGATTGGATTGAGGCTGTACGTAAACAAGATTCTTCATTGATGTCTACACCGCTGGAAGATTCGCTGGAAAGTCACCTTATGGCTTTTGCTGCCGAGCGTAGCCGGGCAAAGGATAAGATAGTCTATATTCGCCCTTTGAAGCATTATTTAGGTCTTTAATAGTGAAATAAAGTTAAATATCGCGAATTTGAGCTTCAAACGTATGTTGTACAACATAAATACCTTATCTTTGCACTGTGTTTTTCATGGTATTAGATTTAAGGTTAGCAATGAAGATTGGTTGTCGGGATGACAACCTTTTCTTTTTTTATACAGATTTATACAGAATCCACCATCTTTTTCTCCTTTTTAATCGAACGTTTAAAGGATATCGCAAAATAATATTACTTTTGTAGATACATTTTAGAATTTAAACGATAAAGTTGTGGAAAAAAAAATCAAATTACGTGTTCAGGGATTAACTAACAGTCAGGTTCAATCAGGAGCTTATGCATTAATACTAGCAGAAGAAGATGGCAATCGCCGTATTCCTGTGATTGTAGGAACTCCCGAAGCCCAATCGATTGCTATTGCTCTCGAGTATATTACTCCCCCCCGTCCATTAACGCACGATTTATTTGTAAGTTTTGCTACTGCTTTTGATATAAAACTGAAAGAAGTTTATATATATAAATTTGAAGAAGGCATTTTCTATTCAGAGTTACTGTTTACAGACGGTAAACGAGAGGTTCCGGTAGATTCTCGTACATCGGATGCAATAGCCATCGCTTTACGAGCTAAATGTGATATTTATGTATCTGAATCAATCATGATTGAAGCCGGAGTTGTACTGGATGAAGATGTAGAAGATAATGCTGATGAAGATTTTGAAGACGACGATGATGACCTGATGGCTATGGATCCGGATGAGATAAAGGATGATGAAGCCCTGAAAAGATGGTTGGGATTAATTGATGACGAAGAATTAAACAAACGTCTTGAAGAGGCAGTGCAGGATGAAAATTACGAGCATGCCAAAATGTATCAGGATGAGATACGTCGCCGTAAAAAGGATAAGGAAGAAACCGAATAAACAAAACATGTATGGTCGCATCAACCGGCGGATTTGGAATTGAATCGCTCCTGCGAGGTGTAGTAGGCATTATAACAGTGCTTGCAGTTTCATATTTAATGAGCTCAAACCGTAAAAAAATTGACTGGAAACTGGTGGGAAGCGGACTCCTGATTCAGTTTGTCCTGGCTTTATCCGTTCTTTATGTACCTTTTGTAGGTACACTCTTCGAGCTCCTTGGCAAAGCATTTATCAAGTTGATGGACTTTACGCAAGCCGGTGTTGGTTTTCTTTTAGGCCCGTATGCGACAAAAAGCAATGGATTTATCTTCCTTATACATTCGATGCCGGTTATCATTTTCTTTACAGCCATCGTTTCTTTATTTTATCATTGGGGAATTATCCAACGTGTTGTTGGAGCATTCTCCTGGGTACTCAGAAAATTTATGAATGTATCCGGTGCCGAAGGGCTGGTTGTTTCGGGTAATATTTTTATGGGAATGACCGAGTCGCCTGTATTGATCAAGAATTATCTGCCCTCAATGAATCGTTCCGAGATATTTCTGGTAATGGTTGCAGGGATGGGTACGATAGCCGGTTCGGTGATGGCAACCTATATCGGGATGCTTTCTGGAGGAGATCCGGCTGCTCGTTTGCTTTTTGCCAAACATTTACTGTCGGCTTCGGTGATGGCTGCCCCCGGCTCTATTGTAATTGCCAAGATGTTATGTCCGCAAACCGAGCCGGTTACCGAACAGGAGGTGAAGGTTTCTTTAGAGAATCAACATCACAATATATTGGAAGCATTGGCCTCGGGTACTTCGGTTGGAATAAAATTGGTAGTAAACATTGCGGCGATGCTGTTGGTATTTATTTCTATGGTTGCACTTCTGAATTATGTTTCAGAAGGACTTATCGGGAAATACACCGGACTAAATGATTGGGTGGTATCCGTTACAGATGGCAAGCAGCAGGGTTTCACATTTCAATTTATCTTAGGAATAATCCTGTCTCCATTTATGTGGTTGATAGGTGTGCCTTTTGATGATATGATGCTGGTAGGTTCCTTATTGGGGCAGAAAACAATTCTGAATGAATTTGTCGCCTATTTTCAGTTGCAGCAATGGAAAGATGCCGGGTTATTTGTATATGAAAAGTCTATAATCATGTCGACCTACATCCTTTGCGGATTTGCTAATATATCATCCATCGGTATACTTTTAGGAGGACTAGGAGTTCTTACTCCCAATAAACAAAATTTGATAAGCAAACTAGGAATTCCAACCATGATCGGCGGAGCTTTGGTTTCCATTATGTCGGCAACCATGGTAGGAATGATTTTAGGATAAAAGAGATTTATGCAAATATTTTATACGCCGGACATAGCTGTAAATACAGAGTTGCCGGATGAAGAAGGGCAGCATGCCATTCGAGTACTCCGGCTAAACGAAGGAGCCGAAATACTACTTACAGACGGTAAAGGAACATTTTATAAAGCTGCCATTGCTGTTGCCAACGCTAAGCATTGTCGTGTTGATATACTTGAACAATGGTCGCCAGGCAAACTATGGGACTTTACATTGCATATAGCCGTTGCCCCAACCAAAAATATGGATAGGCTGGAATGGTTTGCAGAAAAAGCAACCGAGATAGGTATTGATGCCATAACCTGTTTAAATTGCCGTTATTCGGAACGTAAGGAGGTAAAGCCGGCCCGTATCGAGAAGATACTGGTTAGTGCTATGAAGCAATCGCAGAAAGCAACATTACCAGTATTAACCGGAATGACCGACTTTAAGACGTTTGTTTCTCAACCATTCGACGGACGCAAATTTATTGCTCATTGTAATGAGGGCGAAAAGCCATTGATAAAACAGATCTATAATCCGGGAGAATCTGCCCTGGTCCTGATCGGACCCGAAGGCGATTTCAGTCCGGAAGAGGTTGCATTGGCACTGCATAACGGCTTTGAACCAATATCTTTAGGAGAGAGCCGACTCAGAACGGAGACTGCCGCACTCGTAGCCTGTCATACCTTACATGTACTAAATCAATAAACGCTTGCGTTGACAGGCCGGATAAGAGCGTAATCTCCATTACCGGACATTGTTAATGGAGTTCTTTACGGTGTCGTGTTTTGTTTTAAGCACAGAGCTGATCGAATATGTTTTTCCCTCAATTTGAATCGTTCCTTCTACTTTATAGGTCTGGGGGGCTACCTTTACCATTTGCCTTGTAAGCGAAACGGGGAAAAGTTCCTTGCTATCCGTATTCATCTCTTTTTTCTGAAGCCCTTGGTTTACCTTTTCACCAAAGGTGGCTCCCTGGGTTTGTTTGGGAACCGTTACGTTCATCGAGATACGGTTGGGCATGGAGTTGTTTGTATTTATACTTTCCGCTTCGATGTTTAGCCAAAGATTTTCAGGAATGAGGGCTATCACCTTTTCTCCGTTTTCATTTTCAACAATTATACCGTAGGTTTGCATGGTTTGGGTTGAAAGCTCTTTGGTTATTGTAATGGGCTTATGTTGTCGTTTCCCGGTAGCCATGCCACTGGCGTGATCGCGGGCGGTTACTATCTTCAAGTCATTTCTGAAGAGGTTTTCCTGCTCTTGATTATCGAATACCCATTCGATTACTACCGGTTCCAACTCAATAACTTCGAAAACGATTTTGGGAACATTCTCTTTATCCAACATTCCATCGCAATCGTTGTCCCGTCCGTCAAAATTCGCCTTTTGGACCATTTGGCGGGAGGTCTGTTCCATATTTGTACTCTTTCCAATCGCTTTCGAAAGCGTGTTTTGCGGATAAACGTACAAGCTACCCAGCAACAAAATAATCGTTATGCTCAAAGTTTTCATAATACCGTGCATGAATTGTTAATTAATTGGGTGCATATTCTCTTATATATTATGTATAACAATTCCGGAGCTTATTTAGATTGAATTACTTCCCCCAAAAATACAGAAGGGTGTTTTTACATCGGTAACATCAGGGAGGTCAGATATAGTCTTTACTTAAATTAATGACTCTGAATAGATTGCTAAGAGTGTAATAATTAGCCACTTTGTTTGGAAAACCAGTTAAAATAGGTTAGATTTGTAACTTCCGGTTAACTTTATATAGCTAGTATGATAACACGTAGAGATTTCTTGAAGATGGCAGGTACGGCCTCTGTTGTGGGAGCGCTTAAGCCTGATTTTGCATTTGCCGATGTAATGAATACTTTTTCGGAGGTTAATAAGCTCCCCAGGTGGAGAGGTTTTAATTTACTCGATTTCTTTTCGCCGGTGAAACGGGGACCTAATGATTGGAACGCATCTCTGACTACCGAAAATGATTTTAAATGGATGGCCGACTGGGGTTTTGATTTTGTTCGTATTCCGATGGCATACCCCTCATATCTGCAGTTTGATCCTAAAGGCGATCCTAACAAACGAATTACAAAAGAGGAGGTTCTTCAGTTTGATGAATCTGCCATCGAAAGAGTAGATCATCTGATATCAAAAGCAAACCAGCACGGCTTACATGTAAGTCTGAATCTGCACCGTGCTCCCGGCTTTTGCATCAATGCGGGTTTTCATGAGCCCTATAATTT
>NZ_JBFWMI010000029.1:0-31806 GCF_050251695.1 Macellibacteroides sp. | reverse complement strand
TCTTTCCCCCTTCGGGTAGTATATCTTCCGGTAGAAGAAAAGGAACTCCCGTCGAGGGTAGCCATCATGGCCAGTGTACCCAAAAAGAAATTCAAACGGGCCAACAAGCGGAACCTTATTAAAAGGCTGATACGCGAAAGCTACCGGATACACAAGTACGACCTGATTGATCCGCTGCAAGAGAAAGGAACCAGCATGCTTGTTGCTTTCTTATATGTAGATAAGGAGATCCGCACCTTTGCCGAGATTGAAAAATCCATGATCAAGGCCCTGAAGGCCCTCAAAGATAAATGAAGAAATTCTTCACCTACATCCTGTTATTGCCGGTATATTTTTATAAGTATTTTATTTCACCCATGACTCCGGCTGCGTGCAGGTACACCCCTACCTGTTCGGAATATGCTGTGCAGGCCCTCAGAAAACACGGTCCCATCAAAGGACTCTATCTGGCTATAAAACGAATACTCCGCTGCAACCCCTGGGGAGGAAGCGGTTACGATCCGGTTCCCTGATATGCATTACGTAGATATACATACCCACCACACCCCTCACCAGGCATCCTCCGGTACAGACTCATACGCCTGTATCGTAAATCTGATTATCGCAACGGAAGGGCAGCAACTGCCAAACACTCCAAACGAAAACGGCATCTACTATTCGGCAGGCATACACCCGTGGTACATCAGTGACCCCGACCGGCAAATGGAGCTGCTGCGCCACACCTGCAACCTGCCGGGCATCGTGGCACTGGGTGAAGCCGGACTAGACACGCTTGCCTCCACGCCTTTCATCCTGCAGGAAAAAGTCTTCCGCCAGCAGATAGCCTTGTCTGAAGCGCTCTGCAAACCGCTGGTTATACACTGCGTAAAAGCCTGGCAACAGCTAATCACCATCAAAAAAGAGACGACTCCCCGCATGCCCTGGGTGATACACGGGTTCAGGGGTAACAAGCAATTGGCCGAACAGCTCATACATCAGGATTGCTGGCTCTCCTTCGGCGAAAAATTCAATCCAGAAGCCGTACGGGCAGCCTATCCGAACCGTATCCTGGCGGAAACGGACGAAAGCCTGCTCTCCATCCAAAAAATATACCAACAGCTTGCTGACACCTCCGGAATAGATGTACAGCTATTTTCCAACACATTAAGAGAGAATGTTCGCACGGTTTTTACTATTTGATTTAAAAATAAGTACTAACTTTGCCTCACTCAAATAATACAATAATTTAGTACGATGAATTTTGTTGAAGAATTAAGATGGAGAGGCATGATTCATGACATGATGCCCGGTACAGAAGAACAGTTACAAAAAGAGATGACCTCTGCTTACGTTGGTATCGATCCAACTGCAGATTCTTTACATATTGGACACCTGGTAGGCGTTATGATGTTAAAGCACCTGCAGCGTGCCGGTCACCGGCCCATCGCCTTGATAGGCGGCGCTACCGGAATGATTGGCGACCCATCCTTAAAATCGGCAGAGCGTAACTTATTGGACGAAGCCACCCTTCGTCATAACCAGGAAAGTATTAAAAACCAGCTGGCTAAGTTTCTGGATTTCGATTCGGACGCCCCTAATGCCGCCAAGCTGGTTAACAACTACGACTGGATGAAAGACTACTCATTCCTGAATTTCATTCGCGACATCGGTAAACACCTTACCGTAAACTATATGATGTCTAAAGACTCCGTAAAGAAACGCCTCAGCTCGGAATCAAACGTAGGAATGTCTTTTACAGAATTCTCGTATCAGCTGCTGCAGGGATACGACTTCCTGTACCTGTACCAGCACGAAGGATGCAGACTGCAGATGGGAGGCTCCGATCAATGGGGTAACATCACAACCGGAACAGAACTGATCCGCCGCAAGCAGGGAGGCGAAGCCTTCGCCCTTACCTGTCCGCTTATCACCAAAGCAGACGGTGGCAAGTTTGGTAAAACCGAATCGGGTAACGTGTGGCTGGACCGCCGCTATACCTCTCCCTATAAATTTTATCAATTCTGGCTTAACGTAAGCGATGCCGACGCAGCCAAATATATAAAGATCTTCACTGCCCTGAGCAAGGAAGAGATTGCCGACCTGGAAGCAGAACAGGCAGCCGCACCCCACCTGCGTCCGCTGCAGAAGCGTCTGGCCAAAGAGGTAACCATCATGGTACACTCTGAGGAAGACTACAATGCAGCCGTTGAGGCATCCAACATCCTGTTTGGCAATGCCACATCCGAAGCCCTCAAGAAGCTGGACGAAGACACCCTCTTGGCCGTATTCGAAGGGGTACCTCAATTTGAAGTATCCATGGACGAATTTGCTACAGGCATCAAAGCTGTAGATCTGTTTACAGAAAAAGCTGCCGTATTCCCCTCCAAAGGCGAAATGCGCAAGCTGGTTCAGAGCGGTGGTGTAAGTGTAAATAAGGAAAAGCTGGCAACGGCCGACGAGGTAGTAACCTCTGCATCGTTGCTGAACAACAAATACCTGCTTGTACAAAAGGGTAAGAAGAACTACTTCCTGCTCATTATAAAGTAAAATTTCGAGCAATAGATTTGCAAAGTTAAAAAATATGCTTACCTTTGCAACGCTTTACAATAAAGCATCGGATTGTCTCATGGTGTAACGGTAGCACTACAGTTTTTGGTTCTGTCTGTCGAGGTTCGAATCCTCGTGAGACAACAGAAAGGAAAAAAGGTTTGGAATGAAAATTTCAAACCTTTTTCTTTTATAATAAATACTTCATAAATGACGAGCTGCAGACATTATGGAAGCTCATAAATAATAAAATATCCAATTCATCTGCCAATTAAGTTTTAATCTCATGTTAAGAAAATCGTATTTCTTTAACACGTTCACATTCTCATGTTAACAAAAGCCGTTTTTATTAACATGAGAAAAATATGATGTTAAGTAAATCGTATTGAATAAATTTGAATTTCTTCCTTATTATTAAACACTTTTCCTTATATGTTTAACCGATTTGTAAACGAAGATTAATTTCTTTCCATACTAAATCGTATTCGTTGGACCATGGTCTACTTTTCGTTGGGCCTAGGTCAACATATCGTTGAACCATGGTTGAGATATCGTTGGACCATGGTCCAACGATTAGTTGTCTTAATTCAAAATTATTAATCCTCGTAGGGTTGGGGTTACTATCCTTAGGTGTTTGATACTAGCAGTTGTTAGTACCGGGATTGTTCCCGTAAGCTGATCTGGTAATAGTGCGGGGACTTTGGCTTCTATATGATTGTTTAGCAGAATAATGTAAAGAATAGAGCGTTTGTCGGACCAGGACTGATGGTATCGCGAAGACGCTTACCGGATGATAGATGAAAGAGAAAAAAATGATAGATGATTTGTGCATCTATCATTTTTTTATGGATTGATATACTGACTGTTAACCCTCAAAAATGAGGGATGACAGATGTTTTCGCGTTTAATTCGTGTTGGAACGGATTAACGCAATTACAGACTACTTTTTAACCTGTTTGAACATCCAGCTCAGGAAGTCGGGTTCTTTAAAGGCGGGTACCCAGCTTCCGTGGTTTACACCGGGGTATTCGGTATATTGCACTTCGGCTCCGATGGACTTCAGGGTTTTAAAGGCTTCCTGCGAGAACTTGGGTAGTACTACATCGTCGTCTGCTCCGTGGAAAAGACGGAACGGGGTTTTGCCTTTATATCTGGCCAGACGGTCGGTATTGACTGCTCCGCAGATAGGAACAGCTGCTGCAAAGAGGTTGGGGTAACGGCATACGAGGTCGAAGGTTCCCATTCCTCCCATAGAGAGTCCCGTTACATAGATGCGCTTGGTGTCTACCACCCCTTTGGCAATGTAACTGTCCAGCAGTTCTTTTACCGCTGCAAGGGGTTCGGTAATGGGGGCATTGGCCGGGAAGGTTCTGAACATGCGTTCCTGGGGTGTAACCGGACGTTTAATGGCTACCCAGTAGTTCTTGGTAGGTACGTCGGGCTGTTCGGGACATTGTGGCGCCAGCACAATGGCGGGATAGTCTGCCCGGTTCTGCAGATTGGTAAAGAGGTCCCATCCGTGTACCAGCTGTTTCTCGTTGTCGTTGCCACGCTCGCCCGCTCCGTGCAGGAACAGGATTACGGGATATTTCTGCTCCGGACAATAGTCTGCGGGCAGCAGCACCCGGTAGTTCAGCTTATAGCCGTTTTGAGTGGTAAACTGTTTTTTAAGGAAGCTCAGCTTGTCGCCGGCCGTGGCCTGAAGCGCACCCATCAGGCAGATACAGAAAGCAATGCATTTTAAAATTCTCATCGTATGTTTTATTTAAAGTTACTCAACTTTATGGGTTCCGCTCAGATCTGATATGCCATTCTCGCCAAAAGCTTCGATAGCGAAATAGTAGCTCTGATCTGTAGTGAGGCTTTTCAGCAACAGGGAGTTGTCTCCATATACCATCCACGAGCTGTACAGCTTGTCCGGAGCAATACCCCAACGGATGTTGTATCCCTGACAGTCTTTTTGAGCCTGCCAGGTTATCTGCGCATCGCGGCGGTCGGCCAACCGTTCAACCTTAAATCCCTTTACCGCTGACGGACGCTTACCTTCGCCCTTACCAAACACCCGAAGGTCTGAGATGGCCAGGTGCGGAGTGGGTATCTCTATGTTGCGGTAACGCACGTAACGCACCCTGACCGGGGCCTCCAGCTCTACATAGTCGTTGGGTGTATCCTTGTAACTTTTGCTACGGTTCACCAGGGTTACCCACTTGGAACCGTCTTCCGATCCCTCCACAACGTAACGGTGGCGCAAGGTAATATCTTTTCCGTACATATCCGATTGATAGTCGTGATAATTTACCTGTATGGCATATACCTTACCCGGACGTACCAGGTCTATCTGCAGCCATTGGGTGGAATCGTTGGAGGCTGCCATCCAGAAGCTTTTCACCCGTTCGTCTGTTGCCTTGCCGGCTTCGTGACCAGCCACCGCAGTGGAGGATTGAGCAGGTTTATTGTACGATAGCAGCATCCATCCGGTAAAGGTTCCGTGCTTACCCGGTTCGGCCGGGGCATAATGGGGATAATCTCCGTAGTTGGTGTTGCAATACATGAGTCCCTCATTGTCGAAATACAACGGATACATGCACAGGCGACGCTCCCAGTTAACGGTGGCCGAAAGCGACATGGATGCAAAGTGCCAGTAATGACCTCCGGGCCCTGTTACCGTACTTCCGTGTCCGGCTCCGTTCATGAAGCCTCCGGGTTTATAACTGATGGGATTATTAGGTGCATAACGGTAGGGACCAAGGGGATGGTCCGCCACATATACACCGTCTGCATAAACATTGAACTCGGTTCCGGGTGCGGCATACTGCATGTAGTACTTGCCGTTGTGCTTGGTGAGCCAGGGTCCTTCCATGTAACCTCCCAGAACGGTATCTGCATGGTTTTCGCCAAAGCGTTCCCAGCCGTGCTTTTGCATATCGAGATTGAAGAGGGGCACGGTTTCGCCGTCTACCAGAAAGCGACGGTTCTTGTCCAGCTTCTTACCCCGGATAGGATATACGTTGGACGATCCCCAAAACATATAGGCCTGATCGTCGTCGTCGATAAACAATGCCGGATCCTGCAAGTCGTGCAAGATGGCGGGCACAGCTTTCCAGTCACCCTTTTTGGGATTGTCTGTATATAGGATACTCATGGCTCCGGAGGGGTTGCCGGTAACATACAGTACAGAGTCTTTATAGTTGTGGGCTGCCGGAGCATTGCTTCCCTCGAAGTACCACTTCTCCGGTGTGATGAAATGCCAGTTGAGCAGGTCTGTAGAATGCCAGTAACCGTGCGAACGGGTAACGAACATATAATACTCTCCTCTGAACTCCACCACAGCAGGATCGGCTCCGGAGCGATAGGAAAGATTTTTGTCCGAATTGTAAATCATATAGGTATAGTCCACATTGAGCGGATTGCAGTAGGTACTGGCCCGCATATCCTGAGCGTCTGCCGGCAACGAACGAAGCAATCCAGCGGCAACGACTA
The DNA here is from genome assembly GCF_050251695.1 of Macellibacteroides sp. Taxonomy (NCBI): domain Bacteria; kingdom Pseudomonadati; phylum Bacteroidota; class Bacteroidia; order Bacteroidales; family Porphyromonadaceae; genus Macellibacteroides; species Macellibacteroides sp. The sequence goes on along the minus strand of NZ_JBFWMI010000029.1, from coordinate 25,800 downwards.
ACAACAAGGAAATAATGGTGTGTTTCATGTTCCAAATGTATTAATTATGAATAATATGTCAAAACAGCAGAGGGTGCTTTATGCACCCTCCAAACAAAATAAGATCTGATAACCTGAACAATCCGATTTTGCCTGATTACTTTGCCGTATAGACCAGAGAAGCCTGGTTTGTTTCGTCGGCTGCATCGGCAGCCACCCATAACTCGAAATTTCCCGGTTCGGCAGTGTACTTCAGGTCGATATCATAGAATGACAGCTCGGCTTCTGTAACAGTGAAACTTACCTTCTTACTTTCGCCGGCCTTGAGGGCTACCTTCGTAAATCCTTTCAGCTCTTTAACCGGACGGGTTACACTGGCAACCAAGTCGCGGATGTATAGCTGAACCACTGTTTCGCCATCTACCGTCCCCGTATTCTTCACTTCAGCGGTTACCGTTACCTTATCGCCTTTTCCCATGCTGCTTTTATCCATCTGCAGGTTGCTGATCTGGAATGTAGTGTAGCTCAGTCCGTATCCAAAAGGATACAACGGGGTGTTTGCCACATCCAGGTACGACGATTTGTAATCCATCTTGGGGTTGTCGGCCGGCAACGGACGTCCGGTATTTTTATGGTTGTAATAGATGGGAAGCTGACCTACATTGCGGGGGAACGACATGGTAAGGCGGCCCGAGGGGTTATAATCGCCGGCTATCACATCGGCCAGTCCGTGTCCGGACATGGTACCCAGATACCAGGCTTCCATAATGGCATCCAGATTGGCATCTTCCCACGAAAGATCAAGCGGACGACCATTCATCAGCACTACTCCCACCGGTTTTCCGGTTTTCTTAAGCTCTTTAAGCAATTCCTGCTGTGCTCCCGGCAAACGGATGTCCGAACGGCTTGCTGCTTCGCCGGACCAGTTGAAATCTTCACCCATAACAGCCAGCACCACATCGGCACGACGTGCCGTGGCAAGCGCTTCGGCAAACCCATCGCGGTTGTCGGTGGTAAGGTCGCAGCCCTGGGCGTAGACAAACTTAACATTGGTTCCCGCATATTTTTCGGTAAGGCCTTCGTACAGCGACACGCTTTGTTCGCGGTTACCCTTGCCTGCCCACTCGCCGTTCTGGTTTACTTTGTCCTTCACCATCGGTCCGATCAGGGCCACGGTAAGGGATTTATCTTTGGTGATGGGGAAAAAGCTTTTCTCATTCTTAAGCAGTACGATGGAACGGGCAGCTGTTTCGCGGGCCGCCTGCAGAAATTCCGGTTTCATGATGGTATTCTTCTCACGCTCTTTGTCCAGGTAACGATACGGATCGTCAAACAGACCGAGAATAAACTTCATCTCCAAGATACGGCGCACAGCATTGTTGATGGTCTCTTCAGACACTTTTCCCTCTTCAACTGATTGTTTCAAATACTTACTGAACACAGCTCCGGTCATATCCATATCGATACCGGCATTAGCAGCCAGTTCGCCGGCCTCTTTCTCGTCGGCGGCCACACCGTGGGGAACCAGTTCGTTGATACCGGTATAGTCGGTCACCACAAACCCTTTGAAGCCCCAGTCGTTACGAAGCAGATCGGTAAACAGGAACTTGCTTGCCGTACTAGGTACACCTCCTATTTCGTTGAAAGAGGCCATATAGGTTGCAACACCGGCCTCGTGAGCGGCTTTGTAGGGAGGCATATAATAATTCATCAATGTATTGAGCGAAAGCTCGGCATTGTTGTAATCGCGTCCAGATTCGGCAGCTCCATAAGCCGCAAAGTGCTTGCAGCATGCCAGCACCGTATGCAGGTCTTGAAGCGATTGCCAGTCTTTTCCACCCTGAAAACCCTCCACACGGGCTTTGGCAATAAGGCTGCCCAGGTAAGGATCTTCGCCGGCACCCTCCATCACTCGTCCCCAGCGGGCATCGCGGGCGATATCCACCATGGGTGCAAAAGTCCAGTGAATTCCTTCGGCCGAGGCCTCTTCGGCAGCGATGGCAGCCGATTTACGCATCAGCTCGAGGTCCCACGAGCTGGCTTCTGCCAGGGGCATGGGGAAGATAGTGCGGAAACCGTGAATTACATCGTATCCAAACAACACGGGAATCTTAAGGCGCGATTCGGCCAGAGCCATCTCCTGCAGTTTGCGTACTCCGTCTACGGTATAGGCGTTGAATATACTTCCTACCAATCCCTTACGCAGATACGGCTCGAAATCGTCTGCCATAATGGGTCCCGTTACATCCCAGTTGCATGAGAACTGGGCCATCTGACCAATTTTCTCTTCCAGCGTCATCAGGTTCAATACCGAATCCACACGCTGTTCGATGGTTTTGTCTCCACTATAGCTCTTCCATCCGCTTGCCGAAGGCTTACATCCTCCCAACGCCGCAAGCAGGGTCAAGCTGGTGATAACCGTTACAATCTTCTTCATTTCAATCTATTCTTTTATGCATTAAAGACTACGCACTTGTTTATACCTTATCGGCCGTAACCGTAAAACCTAATTTCTTCAATCCCTGCTGTACTTCCGGACAACTCATAAACAACCGCCAGAGCAAGCCGGTACGATAATTCTCGATCATAGGTGCAATGGTGCACTGATCGATGGCCAGGTAGCGTTTAGGATACCAGTTGCTTTGCTCGCTGAAAGCATCATAAAAACCATATTTACCCCAGATACTGTCGCCCAGATTAAAATAGAAATGCTTCAGAGCCTTAAGAGATTCATCCGGCGTATAAGGGAAGCTGGAAAGTGCTGCTGTGGGTGTAATCACGCCGAGGTCATTTGAAGGCATGTGGGCGTTGTATCCCTGTACGGAATAACTGGCTGTAAGTCCCCAGCAATCAGCTCCGTATCCTTTAAACTTACCCGGATTCTCTACACAATGGTTGTAGTTGATGAGGGTATGATTCCTGTTCAGCTCCCAATAATCGGCATAGGCATCGCTCAGTCCTTTGGGATTGAGACCGATATAGGAATAATGTGCCCAGAAAAGAGGTCCACCCAGCGCCTCAGCCCCGTTGTGTTTAAGTATAAGCGGCAGACCATAGGCCGTAGCATCGCTCTTGATAGCCCCCTTACGAGCCCAGCCGTTGTGATAGGCGGAAGCCGGTATGGGATATGTGGGCGACGAAGCCGCCAGGATATAGGTGATAAGGCATTCGTTGTATCCTTCCAGCGGGAAGTTCATCTCCCAGTTGTACTCGGGCGACCAGTGCCAGTAAAGTACATCCTGCCCGTTCTGATACCAGCTCCATTCCATTTCGCGCCAAAGGGTGTCAATCTTGGCTGCCAATGCCTTTTCTGTTTCGTTACCGTCGCGGAAGTACTGACGTGCACAGAGAAGTCCCGTCATAAGAAAGGAACTCTCTACCAGATCGCCGCCATTATCTTTCTGCCCGAAAGGCTTTACCTTACCGGAAGGACCGTCAATCCAGTGCGGCCATACCCCGTGAAAACGATCGGCACGAGCCAGGTAGTCGGCTATCTTGTGCAGGCGCTGAACGCCCGCCTCGCGGGTAATGAAACCCCGGTCGATTGCCACCAGCAAGCCGGCAATACCAAATCCGCTGCCTCCGGTGGTAACTACATCAGCATCATTCTGCGGATATTCACCATCCATGTGTATACGCTCGCGGGCCAGTCCGGATGTAGGTTCCGCTCCCTCCCACATGTAATTGAAGTGGGTCTGCTGGATGTAGGTAAGCATATCGCTGTCCGAAGCAAAGGTATCGGGACGGCTCACCGGTTCCGGCAAAGAGGCTGTTTCCTTGTTTTTATCGGACTGACTGCAAGCGGTAAAGGAAACAAGCGTACCCAACACGATTCCGGCAGTCCAACTATATATTCTCATAACTTTCATTATCTATCAATTTTAGTCATAGTAAAATATCCGGGGAGGAAAGCTCCCTCCCCGGATTACACACATCAGTCCTATTTATTTGAGATTCGGATTCAGGTCGATCTGGTTCTGAGGAATTGGATAATATTCGCTCACCCCTTTTACAAATCCGGGTAATGTACCGGCGGCTTTGTCGGTTCGTACCAGGTCGAAGAAGCGCTCGCCCCACTCCATGGCAAACTCCGCACGTCTTTCGTCCAGCAGCTGATCCAATGTAGCACCTGTAAGAGGAGCTAGTTTAGCCCGTTCGCGAACCTGGTTGATTTCTGCATCACCATTCTGTCCTTTGCGGATTTTGGCTTCGGCATTCATCAGCAGTACATCGGCATAACGCAAGATACGGATGTTGTTATTTGCTCCGTAGCTAGTACGGCCCGGTGTAAGCTGGTTAGACGGAGTATATGCCTTACCATTATAGCAGGTAGGCTCTCCAGCCAGACCCGGCTTGATAGTGTCGCCCGAAAGGGTGGTCTTTCCTGCAACCAGGAAGGAGGCATCCGAACGAACCGTTTCGCCGCGGGCGGCAAAGAAGGCACGTACATTGTCTGTTGGAGTCATAAATCCCCATCCTTCAATTGGGCTTTTTCCTCCACGTGGTCCCTGGAATGCAAACCAGGCATCCGAGCTTACGATATCACCACTACCATTACCAAAGTCGGTATACTGAAGTTCGAACAGAGATTCGTTACTTAGTTTTCCGGGTATCTTGAACAGCTGGTAGAAATCATTGTACAAGCTGAATTTATTGCTTGAAATAATATCATTCGTTGCAGCAAGAACGCCATCCCAGTTCTCGTTATACAGATAGGCTTTGGCCAACAGGGCCTGAGCCGTATAGCGGGTTACAGCACCCAGTTTATTGGTCTGTTCGTTGGGACGAAGGGCCGGCAGATTGGCCACGCAATACTCAAGCTCGGAGTAAATGAAATTGTAAATCTCTTCGCGGGATGATTTTACAAGATTCAACTCCTGGTTGTTGAGCAACAAAGGCGCATTTCCCCAAAGGTTTACGATACGGAAGTAGGAAAATGCACGGATAAAGCGTACTTCGGCAGTATATTCGGCATATTTTTTCCTATCGGCTTCGTTTGTGATATGCGCAGCATATTTATCCAGAGATTCCAATGCGGCATTGGATGTGGAAATCACGTTGTACAATCCTTCCCATGCGGCATTCAACGCCCAGTAACCGGTAATGCGGTCGTACTGGAACTCTTTACAATATTTAAATTCAATCTGGTCTGTGGGGCTGGAACCTTTATCCACATCGTCGCCTCTTACGGCAATAAGCCCAAAGGCCATCCATGCGGAGAATTTATTACGAGCCACGGCATAAGTTCCGGAAACCGGCATATACATATCGCTGGTTTTTGTATAATCTACAAGCTCGGCCTCTACTCTGTTTTCGGGAAGTTTATCCAGAAAGTCACTACAGCTTGAGAAGGTCATGACCAATAGAAGTGCCCAGAGCATCTGTTTTTTTAATATATGTTTCATCACTTTATATAGCATTAAAAGATTAATAAATAATACGTAAGCCCAGCGTATAGGTTGCTGCCAAAGGATATACCTGATCGTCGAATCCGTTGTTGCCAACTTCCGGTGTAAAGCCGTTAGATTTGAAATAGGTGTAAGGACGTTCTGCGGTCAGGCTGAGGCGTACACTTGGCAATTTCGTATTGCTGAATTTCAGCTTGTCGAACGTATAGGCCATTTGGATATTCTGTACCCGGAAGTATGATCCGTCTTCAACATAGAATGAATTGAATTTAGAGATATTCCAAGGCTTTACGCTTCCCTTGGCGGATGGGTAAGAGTTGGTAGAACCTTCGCCTGTCCAACGGTTTTCAACCATATCGGAATCATAGTTGATATCAGACTGCCATCTGCGGTTACCACGCTTGCGGTTCACAATTTCGTTGCCGGTTTGTCCCTGCAACACGACAGAGAGGTCGAATTTCTTGTAAGACAGTCCCAGATTCATACCGTAGGTGAAGTTAGGTATATACGATCCGAGGATTACACGGTCGTTGTCGTCAATTTTTCCATCCTTGTTCTGGTCTACATATTTGAAGTCGCCCGGTTCCAGACCGTTAGCCACGGCTATCGGGTCGTTTGCCACTTCGGCTGCATTCTGATATACACCTGCAATCTCGTGTCCGTAGTAGGCATTCAGTTCGCCGCCCACTTTAGAGATGGTACGGAACTCGGCTGATCCTCCATACAGGTAAGGCAGACCGTTCAGGTTCTTCACTTTGTTTTTAAGCGTGGTGATATTGGCTCCGATACTATATGAAAAATCCTTTCCGATTTTATCGGTCCAATCTACCGAAAGTTCCAGACCTGAGTTCAGGATTTCGCCATTGTTACCCAACAAACTTCCTGCACCCATAGGCAGTGGAGCATTGATAACCGCGTTTTCGGTAAGACGGTGGTAGTAATCGGCCTCCACTCCTAAACGACTATTCAGGAAGGCAGCATCGAAACCGATATTCAATTCGTTTACAACTTCCCAGTCGAGGTAGCTGAAGTATACCAGGTTTGTGTAACCGGGCAATACACCGTTTCCAAATACACCCGAGGTATTCATATTTTGAGTAACAGAGGCAAAACCGTCGCTGGCGCTTACCTTGTCGTTACCTAACTTACCCCAGCTGGCACGTAGCTTCAGGTAGTTCAACTGTTTGAAATCTTTCATGAAATCTTCTTCCGAGATATTCCATGCAGCACCAATAGATGGGAAGTAACCCCATTTTTCCTGGTACTTGGAGCTACCGTCTGCACGCATGGTGGCAGACAACAGGTATTTGCCCTGATAGTCGTACGTTACACGACCGAAATACGACAAGCCGCGGTAAGTGGTACCATTATCGCCAGTAGTTCTGCCGTCGGCATTACCCTGGTCGAGGTACTTATACTCGTCTGAACCACCCGGAACGCCGGTTGCATTTCCCCATAGATAACGCCAGTTTTCGCTTCGTACGGACTGACCTAACATGGCCGAGAAGTTGTGCTTGCCAAAAGCATCACGGTAGGTGATGGTATTGTCAAGAATCCAGCTGCGGTAATTATTGTCTTCTTTCTTCAGGTTGGAGTTCTTGCTCAACTGGCTGCCTCCCACTAAATATTGCGGCGTGTAAATCCGTCCCTGGATAAAGGATATATCCTGGCTGTAAGCGGTTTTGAAGAACAACTTGTTGGCAGGAAGGAAATCGATCTGAGCATAGAAAGTAGGTAATACCTGGATGGTATTGCTTTTGTTGTCGTAATAGTTGGCTGTAGCCACCGGATTACCATAGTAAGTTGACATACCGATCTGACTTGGTGAAGCATATTTTACCGGATATACGTCTGCATCGCTTCTGCGCTCGTCCATAACCGGGAATATGCCGGGTGTAAGATAGGCGGCACCCCATGCTGCGTTATTGGGACTGTACTTCGTTCCATTGCTTATAACTGTGTTAGCACCGATTTTCAGCCAGTTGTTTACATTATAATCGGCTTTGGCACGGATATTCAGTCTTTCGTATTCATTTTTTGCATCCATGATACCTTCCTGGAACATGTAGTTCATACCTACCGAATAGGATGCTTTGTCGGTTCCACCGCTGATATCGATGCTATGGTTGTGAATAAGCGCCGTACGCAACAATTCGTCGTACCAGTCGGTACTTGTTCCTGGCATCATAGATTGGAGATCTCCACCGAAGAGTTCGATGGAATTACGCAGCACGTTAAGATCGGTTGCGTTGTTCTTTTCTATCTGCATAGTTGCATACTGCTTGCTGTTGGCCATCTTAAGCTGGTTGGTTACCTGCTGAAAACCTACATAGCCATCGTAAGTGATTGTAGCCGGTTTGTTGAGTGTTCCTTTTTTTGTAGTAACAATAACAACCCCGTTGGCTGCGCGTACCCCGTAAATAGAGGCGGCTGAAGCATCCTTAAGAATAGAGAGATCCTGGATATCGCTGTTGTTAAGGAAGTCGATGTTATCGAAAAACATTCCATCCACTACATACAAGGGTTTGGTATCGCCGAAAGAGCCCACGCCACGGATACGAACATCCGGACCGGAACCCGGCTGACCGCTGTTGGTGATATGTACACCGGCAACCTTGCCCTGCAATGCGCCCATGGGCGAAGTGGTGGCATGTTTAACAATGTCGTCTGCTTTTATAACAGCAATCGGTGCTGTAAGGTCTTTTGCTTTACTTGTACCATAACCGATAACAACGACCTCGTCCAGTTTCTGAGTGTCTTCTTCGATCATTACATTGATAACAGTGCGGTTGCCCACTGCATGTTCTTGTGTGAGCATACCTACATAGCTAAATACAAGTGTCGCATTAGCCGGAACATTTGAAAGAGAGTAATCTCCATCCATGGAGGTAACAGTACCTATAGTGGTACCTTTCACGAGCACACTTACTCCGATTGCCGGATACCCGGTGGCCTTTTCAGTTACAACACCGGTAACCGTTAGATTTCCTTGTGCAAACATCGCAGTGCTTGCAAGAAGTAAGCATAAACAAAGCATCAATTTCGCTTTCATTCATTCTAGTTTTAAAGTTTAACATCTGTATAATACATACGTTTTTGATTGGACGGCAAATGAACTTCTATCTCTAAAAAACTGCAAATTTTTGTATACTTGACCACTACTGCCCGTCCGAAAGGGGTATTTTATTAATACCATTTCACTACTTCACTTCAATATAACAATCTAAGAACCAATAACTTTCATTTGTTAATCACAAATCGAATATTTATATGTTATATAACATTCTTTTTAATAAATATAGTCAATTTAATATACACAGGCAGGTGTACCTCAAGCAATAGAAAGGCAGATAAGGATACTGGAAGATAAAAACAGGTAAAGGTCTTTCTTTTTGAAATATAGCTTTTCCTGTTTACAATGTTTAGGGGGAAGGTCCCAAATTATTTGAATTCGATCATAAAATCAACCAGACTTTTCCCTTCGGGTATGTCCAGCTTTTTACGGAGACGGTAACGGGCGGCTTCCACTCCTCTTACCGACAGATTTTGCATACGGGCCATGTCTTTGGTGGGCATATTAAGTCGAAGCAATGCACACAAGCGAAGGTCACCGGGGGTAAGATCAGGATAATGAGTCCGTAAGGAACGGAAGAAATTTTCATGTATCCTGTCGAAGTTATTCTGGAAAACCAGCCAGGCATCCTCGGACGAGAGATTCTCGTCTATCATTCGGATGAGTTTTTCAAAATACTTTTTCGAATAGGTTCCGGAGAGTTGCTGCATCTGAACCTCTTTCTTCAGGGCTTCCAGAAAGTCATTGTGCGAGATAACCGACAATGTGGCACTGGCGAGCTCTTTACTTTTATAGGTAAGCTCGTCTTCCAATTTCTCATTCTGAAGTTTTATAATGAGCTGTTCCTGGGTTTTCAGCTGCTCTTCTCTTTCTTTCTTTTCCTGTTCGATGGCTTTATTCTCCCGGTTAATCTCCCACGTTATATAAGCTTTGATAATGGCTATAAGCAGCAGAATGATCAATATAAAGTAGACTCCAAAGGCAATGTAGGAGCGGTAAAACGGACGGCTGATCTCAAATTCGTAGCTGGAAGATGCCAATACCTCTCCCACGTTGTTTACTACTTTAGCATGAAGAACATAGCTTCCGTAAGGCAGGTTGGAATAATCCTTGGTAAAGTCGGCCGCCCCGTCCACCCAATTGGTATCGAATCCCTCCAGCTTATACTGCATGCGGAACTCTTTTCCTAAAAAATTGGGGTAAGAGAAGGCAAACTGAATATTGTTAAAGCTATAGTCCAGTGATGCAAAACCTGAAACAGGCAGAAACTGATAGGTTTCCTTGTGGCGATTGTAAACACGCACGGAAGAGAGCAACAACGATACATGCGATTGTGGTAACTGCTTTCCTTTATTATAGCGTGCAATACCTCCGTTTAGGCAAAAATAGGAGATTCCAGCCTCGTCTACATAGATATTTCCACGGTCTTCGATGGGGGGATTATCAAACAGTCCGAAAGGAATTCTTGCCTTTGCCTCGTAACGACCGTTTTCAAAACCTACCAATACATATTCCGAGGAACGGATAAACCAGTAAAGGTCGTTATTAACCGGAACGATGCGGTAAGTATCGCCCATTCCCTTAAACTGGTTGTTAAGCTCATTGAACGGAACCACTTTTTGGGAGAGATCCTCATACATATAGAACTGATATCCATCTGTAATCACTACCCGGCCGCGAAGCATCATTACGTTCAGGGCACTTTCCTTACGGGTTGAATCCGGATTGGTGATGTATTCGAGCTCTTTTACAGAATCAAGGGTAGCGTTCAGCTGGATGCGGTATACTCCTTTATACATATGGTTGGCCCAGATGTTACCGGCAGGATCTACCTCCAAACGCTTGATCAGATTACTGAATCCTTTTATATTATGACTGAATCGCCACTTTCCTGCAACATCTTTTGTAAACACGCTTAAAACGCTGTAAGAGGATTGCAGCAGAATTTCTTTGCCATGAATAGTGCATTTCCGTATGGCTGTACCTCCGGATTCGGCTCCGGGGAAAAAGGAGGCCTCTTTATTCTGTATCTGCAGGGTTCCTTTATTGTTTCCACAAAAAAGCTGCCCATCCAGATCTTCTATATACCAGTTTTGTCCTTTACTGTTGGGCAAGATTACGGGAGACTGACTTTCGTCTGCAATAGAATAGGCTCCCTGATTGGATACAAGATAAAGGAAATTATCTTTCCGCACCATATCGTGTACCATTCCGATCTGTACATCCAGCGGTTCGTAGAAATCGAAAGAGGAGCTTGTCTGAATCTGGGCGATCCCGTTATCAAGGGCAATCCATACATTATTCTGCTTATCGCAGGCCAATCCCAAAACAGTATTGTTTATAAGGTGGTTTTCGCGGTTGATATGCCACACCATTCGGGCCGTCTTATCTAAAGCTACCAAACCATCCGATACACTGCCCAGGATATATAATGAATCGGAAGTCATTACCGCCCTGTTCATGGTACTGCGTTTCAAGAAAAGATCGGCTTCCGTTTGCCATGGTACAGCCTTAAAGCCATCATATAAGAATAGTCCGTGTGAGTCTGTAAGAAGCAGCAGTTTATTATCCATAGGGAGGACAGCCACTACATCGTCGCGGTTTAATGCTATTCCGGGAACAACCTCTTTCTGATTAATTCCGTCAAAAAAACAGAACCCGCTTCCCAGCAAAGATGAATACATATTATTATTTACCTTATGAAAATAGAGAGGTCCGCGTTGGGGTCTTACACCTTTCACCTCTTTTCCATTAAATACGAAGTAAGAGCCAAAGCACTGAAAAAAGATATTTTTATCTTTTTGATGGATTGTCCAAACCTCATCATTCATAAATGAAAAATCCTTTACTTTAGCTTTTAAAGAAGTATATACAAGCTTGTTCTGAGGATTGGCTTCAAAATAACCAAACTCTTCGAATGAGCCTACATAGATACGGTTATTTGAGTCAATATAGATAGACCGTACAGCCAGATTGGTAGGCAGAGGATAGAGAGTCCAGCGTGTACCGTCAAATTGGAGAAGTCCCCGGTTGTTCCCGAAATACATAAGCCCGTCGGCTCCCTGCGCCACGGCCCAGTTCTGATTTCCAGCCTTATATTCTCCAACAGAATAATTAACAACCTGCGGAATATATGGGATACGTGGAGCAGCCATTGCCTGGATTACCAGCAACAGACATCCGAAAGATAAATAGAAACACCGCAACATCCTTTTCTTCATTCAGGGCACTACTTAACAACAATGATTCGCTGTATAACAGCACAAATGTACGATTTTTTATAAAAAAAGGAAAGATAAATCCAATGGAAGCTCATTGAGAGATAGAAAGGTCTATAAACAATTAAAGGATGTCATCCCGACATCCCCTAACCAAACTTTGTTAACCTTAAATCTAATACTATTATGAAAAAACCACGATGCAAAGATACAGGCACTATTCGGGTTTGTCAAGTCTTTTTTGTCTAAAACATGTTAAATAACATATAATTACCTTTCATAGGAGTAAAGGGGAGTTTGTATAAAAAATCAGGGGATGTCATCCCGACATCCCCTAACCAATCTTTGTTAACCTTTAATTTAATACTATTATGAAAAAACCTATTGCAAACATAACAAACATTTTTCATATTGTCAACATTTTGGCAGTTTTAATTTACATAAGTATATAGCAAAAGGATTTAATATTTCATATTGAAATATTAAATCAACCAATAACATACATTTGATATTTTATCAGATCTGTCGCTTTCAAATTACAACCTCTCGCAACTGCCTGAACAGGCAGAGGCCTTCTCAGAGAGAAAGCACGCCTATACCTGGAGTCAAAACAAAAAAAAGGATGCCTTTTGAGCATCCTTTTTCATATTGTAAGTTGAGAGAACTCTTAGTCTCTTAGCTTGGCTACAAGGAATTCACGATTCAAGCGTGCAATGTTGCTTACCGAAATACTCTTCGGACATTCAACTTCGCAGGCACGGGTGTTTGTACAGTTACCAAAGCCCAGCTCGTCCATTTTGGCAACCATTGCTTTTGCACGGCGTGCACCTTCAATCTGTCCCTGAGGAAGCAGAGCAAGCTGACTAACCTTAGCCGAAACAAACAACATAGCCGATCCGTTTTTGCAGGCTGCAACACAAGCACCACAACCGATACAAGCAGCAGCATCCATAGCTTCTTCTGCCTTGTACTGAGGAATGGGTATTGCATTGGCATCAGGTATACCACCTGTGTTTACAGAAACGAAACCTCCCGACTGCATGATCTTATCGAATGCGGTACGATCCACCATCAAGTCGCGGATAACCGGGAAACCGGCCGAACGCCATGGCTCGATTGTAATCGTGTCGCCGTCATTGAAACGACGCATGTGAAGCTGGCAAGTAGTAACTGCGCTGTCTGGTCCGTGAGGGTGTCCGTTGATGTACAAAGAGCACATACCACAAATACCTTCACGACAGTCGTGGTCAAAAACTACAGGATCTTTTCCCTCGTTGATTAATTGCTCGTTCAGGATATCCAGCATTTCAAGGAAAGAACTTCCCTGGGAAATTCCTTTAAGCGGATACGTTTCGAAAAAGCCCTTTTCTTTCGGACCTTTCTGACGCCAAACTTTCAGTGTGATATCAATATTTTTATCCATGATTTTAATCTTTACTTTAATTTTACGACTACTTACTCCTTAGCTCTTGTAATTACGTTGCTGACGAACAATAAATTCGTAGTCTAGCTCTTCTTTCAACATCACAGGAGCTTTATCTTCTCCCTGATACTGCCAGCAAGATACATAGGCGAATTTATCATCGTGACGTAAGGCTTCTCCTTCTTCAGTCTGGTGTTCAAGACGGAAGTGTCCACCACAAGATTCTTCTCTGTCAAGAGCATCGTGAGCCATCAATTCGCCGATTTCAATAAAGTCGGCCAAACGAAGTGCCTTTTCAAGTTCAACGTTCAAATCATTTCCTGATCCGGGAATGCGAACATTGCTCCAGAATTCTTTCTTCAGATCGCTCAACTTCTGGATAGCAGCCTTCAATCCTTCGGCATCACGTCCCATACCAACGAAATCCCACATGATGTGACCTAATTTCTTATGCAAGCTGTCTACAGAATGCTGACCTTTGATGTTCATCAACTTGTTGATGCGAGCCTGGATTTCTTTTTCTGCTTCCACAAATTCAGGTAAATCTGTACTGAAACGAGGAACACGAATCTGATCTGCCAGGTAGTTCTGGATGGTATAAGGCAAAACGAAATAACCATCGGCCAAACCTTGCATCAATGCAGAAGCTCCCAAACGGTTTGCTCCGTGATCGGAGAAGTTTGCTTCACCAATGGCGAACAATCCGGGAACTGATGTCATCAATTCGTAATCAACCCAAAGACCACCCATTGTATAGTGGATAGCCGGATAGATCATCATAGGAGTTACATATGGATCATCGTCAACAATCTTTTCGTACATCTGGAAGAGGTTACCATATTTAGCTTCCACCACTTTTTTACCCAGGCGTTGGATAGCATCGGCAAAATCAAGGTATACGGCTAATCCGGTTGTACCAACACCGTAACCGGCATCGCAACGTTCTTTAGCTGCACGCGAAGCTACGTCGCGGGGAACCAGGTTACCGAAAGCCGGGTAGCGTCTTTCCAGATAGTAGTCGCGGTCTTCTTCCTTAATGTCGGTTGGCCTAAGCTTGCCGGCACGGATTGCTTCCGCATCTTTAATATTTTTAGGAACCCAGATACGTCCGTCGTTACGTAAAGATTCGGACATCAAGGTCAGTTTTGACTGGAATTCACCGTGAACAGGGATACAGGTAGGGTGGATCTGAGCCATACATGGGTTGGCAAAATAAGCACCTTTTCTATAGCACTGAACAGCAGCAGAACCATTTGATGTCATCGCATTGGTAGAAAGGAAGAATGTATTCCCATAACCACCGGTAGCTACAACAACTGCGTGTGCAGAGAAGCGTTCTGTTTTACCTGTAACCAGGTTACGGGCGATGATACCGCGTGCACGACCGTCAACCTTAACCAGGTCAAGCATTTCGTAGCGGGTATACAATTTAACAGCACCCTTGCCAACCTGACGGCTCAATGCAGAGTAGGCACCAAGAAGCAACTGCTGTCCGGTCTGACCACGTGCGTAGAATGTACGTGATACCTGAGCACCACCAAATGAGCGGTTATCCAGCAAACCACCATATTCGCGAGCGAAAGGTACACCCTGAGCCACACATTGGTCGATGATGGAGTTAGACACTTCTGCCAGACGATATACGTTAGCCTCGCGTGCACGGTAGTCGCCACCTTTGATTGTATCGTAGAACAAACGGTAAACCGAGTCGCCGTCGTTTTGATAGTTCTTTGCCGCATTGATACCACCTTGTGCAGCGATAGAGTGTGCACGACGTGGAGAATCCTGAATACAGAAATTCAACACATTGAAACCCAGCTCACCCAGAGAGGCAGCAGCCGAGGCTCCGGCAAGACCTGTACCAACTACAATGATATCCAGACGACGTTTGTTAGCGGGATTCACCAGCTTCTGGTGATTTTTATAATTACTCCACTTCTCAGCCAACGGCCCCTGAGGGATTTTTGAATCTATTTTAGTCATAATTCTTATTCTTTTAAGTTGTCAGACATTCATGATATTAAGCTGCACAGCAAGCACCGAAAGGAGCAAAGTAGAAGTATACAGCTACAACAGCGAAACCAACGGCAAGGATAGTAGCGTAGATGATACCGATCATTTTCAGACGGCTGTACCATTTCTTGTTGTTAATTCCCAGTGTCTGGAATGCACTCCAGAAACCATGAGTAAGGTGAAGCCATACAGCCAAGATCCAAGCCAGATAAACTGCAACTACAACCGGATTTTTGAACACAGTGACAATCAATTCTGATCCCAACATCGACTCTTCGCCTTTCCACTCCAGCAATTGCATCTTTGCCCAAAAGTGAGTAAGGTGGAAAACCAATACACCAAGAACAATTGCGCCTAAAACGAACATGTTCTTTGAAGCCCAGCTTACTTGTGTTTTGCTGGCCGATGCATACTTGTCGTTGCCTCTGGCTTTCTGATTCTGCAAGGTTAACATGCCCGCATAGATGATGTGAACAATGAAACCTGCTGCTAACACAGGAACCATTAACTGAATGACTGGATTGGTACCCATGAAATGACATACGGCATCATAACCATCCAGCGAGAATACCGCCACTAAGTTCATCACCATGTGTACTGTTAAAAATACGATCAGAAAAAGCCCTGAGATACTCATAATCAGCTTTCTTCCGATAGAAGAATTAAGTAACCACATAAGATAATAATTTAAGTTATTTAATTATATTTAAAAATTACGTTCGTGTCACGTACAAAAAGTCTGGCAAAGGTATGCTAAATCCCCATATCACGCAAACGATTAAAGAAATATTTCGCCAATCAGCGCGGGAGATTCGAAACAATAAAAGCCATACTTTTGTTACCGCAAAAAAAACCGTATGTTTGTATGCATAAAAGTAAGACAAAATCTTTATGAAAACACTTATTATCACTGAAAAAGAGGAAATAGAACAAATAATTGCCAAATGTACGGTATGTTTTGTGGGATTGGCAGATACGGACCTCACCCCTTATGTAATTCCCATGAATTTCGGATATAAAGAAGGTACAGTCTACCTGCACTCCGCACAAGAGGGAAGAAGTATCGACATACTTTCCAGAAACCCCCAAATATGCATCACCTTCAGCACCGACCACGCCCTTGTATTTCAGCACCCACAGGTTGCATGCAGCTACCGGATGCGGTCTAAAAGCGTTATCGGATGGGGAACCGTGATTTTTGAAGAAGATTTCGACAAAAAGAAAGAGGCGCTGGACATCATCATGCACCAATATACTCAAAAAGAGTTCACCTATTCGGATCCGGCCGTTAAAAACGTAAAGATATGGAAAGTGGCTTTAGACACCCTTACATGCAAAGTATTCGGCGAACCGCATAAGAAGTAGGCCACGTAATTGTCGGTATTTCAATCTTTATTACTATTTTTGCACCAAATTATGAATACTTTATCTCATGGGCTTGCAGAAGCATAGTACAATACTGGCTGACACAGTTGAACAACTTTCGGACGAGGCATCGTATAAACAACTGTTTCATGCGTATCGCGATGAGGAAGCCCTCCCTTCCGGCGAAGTATTGAAAGAGATCGTGGATCTTTGCAGATCCATTCTTTTTCCGGGCTATTATGGAAATGCCCGGATAAGCAAACAGACTATTCGATTTCAGACGGGAGTGAACATAGAAATGCTTCACGAACGGTTGTCCGGGCAGATTTATGCAGGCCTTTGCTTTGCCGACAGCTCCTGCACGGCATGTCCTGAAGAAAAAATAAGCGAGCAGGCAAAGAGATTATCAGAAGCATTTATAAAAACTCTTCCCGAAATCAGGGAGATACTTGCTACAGACGCCGAAGCTACTTTTAACGGAGATCCGGCGGCACAGAATGTTGGTGAGGTAATATTCTGCTATCCGGGATTCAGAGCCATCGTTGGTTACCGTATCGCACACCGGCTATACAGTCTGGGTGTTCCCTTTATTCCGCGAATGATTACCGAAATGGCGCATAGCGAAACAGGTATAGACATCCACCCGGGGGCCACCATCGGTCATTCCTTTTCCATCGACCATGGAACCGGAACCGTAATAGGAGAAACCAGCGTGATCGGAAATTCGGTAAGGATATTCCAGGGAGTCAGTCTTGCCGGCGAAAAATTACCTCCCGACGAAAACGGACAAACCATACGTGGTGTGGCACGACACCCCATCCTGGAAGACGATGTTACGGTTTATTCCAATTCTACTCTTATCGGACGCATCCGCGTTGGAAAAGGAGCTACCATTTGCGGAAACGTTTGGATTGCCCAGGACGTACCTGCGGGAATGGTTATCACACAAAACAATGCATTAAGATAATATATTAAAAACAAATGAATAACGAGACGTTTGAAATGGTGGCTAAAACCCTCTATGGTTTAGAGGAAGTATTAGCCGGTGAGTTAATTTCGCTGGGAGCCAATGAGGTGCAGATCGGTCGCCGGATGGTTTCCTTCGAAGGCAACATGGAGTTGCTTTACAAGGCTAATTTCTATTGCCGTACCGCACTCCGCATCCTGAAACCCATCTATCACTTCAAAGCCAAAGATGCCGACACAGTTTACAAAGAGGTGAAAAAGATAGAATGGGAAAAATACCTTTCTTTAGATAAAACGTTTGCCATTGACTCGGTAATTTATTCTGAAGACTTTAACCATTCCAAGTTTGTTGCTTATCGTACTAAAGATGCGATTGTTGATTATTTCATGGAGAAATACGAAAAACGTCCGTCTGTACGCGTAAGTAATCCCGATTTATACATTAACATTCATATTTCTCATAACGACTGTACGCTTTCTATCGACAGTTCGGGCGAGAGTCTGCACAAACGCGGATACCGGGTTGATCAGACGGAAGCCCCTCTGAATGAGGTTCTGGCTGCCGGGTTGATCATGAAGACGGGCTGGAAAGGGGAATCCAACTTCGTAGATCCGATGTGTGGTTCCGGAACGTTGCTTATAGAAGCAGCTATGATCGCCCTGAATATTGCTCCCGGTATTCATCGTAAAAACTTCGCCTTCGAAAAGTGGGTCGACTTTGATCAGGAGTTGTTCGACCGGATTTATAACGACGAATCCAACGAAAAAGAATTCACATTCAAGTGCTACGGATCGGATATCAGTCCGGACGCCATTGAAATTGCCAGAACAAACGTTCGTAGTGCCGGCCTCTCCAAGTACATTGACCTGCAGGTGCTTCCTTTACAGCAATACCAGGAACCACCCAGACCAGGGATCATGGTTACCAACCCTCCTTACGGAGAGCGTATCTCTTCTCGCGACTTAATGGGCCTTTACGCGATGATCGGCGAGCGCATGAAACATGTCTTTACCGGCTATAAGGTTTGGATATTGAGCTACAAGGACGAATGTTTTGAAAAGATAGGATTACGCCCCAGTGATAAAATGAAGGTAATAAACGGTTCGCTGGATTGTGAATTCCGTTGCTACGATATATTTGAAGGAAAAAACAAGGACTATAAGAAGGCCTTGGCCGAAGGAGGTGAAAGCACAGAAGCTTCTGCCGAAAGACCGGCCCGTTCGTTTAGCAGTGACCGACCCGCAAGAAACGAAAATTCATCCGGTGGTGAAAGAGCTCCACGCAAGGAGTACAATGAACGTCCGGAGCGGAAAAACTTCAAAACAGACCGGATGGACCGTCCGGACAGAAGATTTGCCGCCGCACATAGCGAAACGGAAGAGGAAAAAGCAGCTTTTGCTCCGGGAAAACGTTTCTTCGGAGAAGATCGCAACGACGGAAAACCTGCACGCAAACAATTTGGCAGGGAGGATGCAAAACGGTCGAACGACAAGCCTTTTGAACGTCCTGTAAAATCAAGTTTCTCGCCTGGCGGTCCGGGAAAGTCTAGTTTCTCGCCAGGCGGACCCGGTAAAAAGAAGTTTGATGATCGTCCGGCTAAGATGAAATATAAAGATGACGACCGCTTTGGCGGGAAAAACTTCAAAGACAAGGGTAAGCCGTTTAAAGATAAAAAAGAAGGAAAGGACTTTCGGGATAGTCGCATCGACAAACGAAGCTTTAGTGACCTGCCTATTAAAAAGATAAAAGGAGATGATGATTTATAATCAATACAAAAGGAGGATGGCTTCCATCCTCTTTTACATTGTATGTTTTACGTTGCCTATGGGAATACATGGCCAGAATAAACAATTTACACTGGATGATCTGATTCCCGGGGGGAAGACATACAGCAAATTTTCGCCACGCACTTTAAAACAACTGCAATGGAGCGGAACTACTTATCTGTATGCTAAAGGTGATAGTGTATTGGGTGGCAAACCGGGTAAAAAGAGTAAAGAAACAGTATTGTTTACACGCGCATCGTTAAATGAAGCTCTTGTGGCTGCCGGACTTAAAACGGTTTCCGGCTTACCGGCTTTTACCGTGACGGATCATGACAAGACGGAACTGGTTTTCGAATCTAAACAGGTACGGGTTCAGTACGATTGGAAAGCGGGTAAGGTAGTTTCATTCCGTAAAGTGGATGAAAACTGGAAAAATTGTGACTGGACTGCCGATAATAAATGGCTGGCATTTACCGAAGATAATAACCTCTGGGTAGTTAGTCCCGATGAGAAAGTAGTGGAAGTAACTGCCGACCAGGACAAAGGGATTGTAAACGGTCAGTCTGTGCACCGAAACGAATTTGGAATCAGCAAAGGTACCTTCTGGTCGCCCAACGGAAACAAACTGGCCTTTTACAGAATGGACGAGCGAATGGTTACAGACTATCCCATCGTGGATGTTACGGCCCGCACGGCTGTAGCAAATCCTATTAAGTATCCCATGGCCGGAATGAAAAGCCACGAGGTTACTGTTGGTGTTTACAATCCATCCACCGGTAAAACGGTATTTCTACAGACTGGTACACCAAAGGACAAGTATCTGACCAACCTTGCCTGGAGCCCCGACGGACAAAGCATCTACCTTGCAGAGGTAAACCGCGAACAGAATGTGTGCAACCTGGTTCGTTACGATGCCAACACCGGAAAACGCGAAGTCATTCTTTTTACGGAAGAAGACTCCGCCTATGTGGAACCACAGAATCCCGTCTTGTTTTTACCTCAAAATTCCGGTCGTTTTATCTGGCAAAGTATTCGGGATGGTTACAACCACCTGTATTTGTATGACATCAACGGTAAATTGGTAAAACAGCTTACCAAAGGCAATTGGATTGTGACGGATGTTGTAGGCTTTGATACCGCGGGAAAGAATCTGTTCTATATGTCTACCGAGGTAAGCCCGATGGAACGTCATCTGTATAGCGTCAACCTGGCATCTGGAGTCATAAAGAAACATACAAACCAGGAGGGAACACACCAGATTAAACTGGCACCCGGCGGTGAGGCCTTTATAGATCAGTTTTCAAGTCAGCATAACCCCCGCACCATACAGGTTACTACTGTTGCCTCGGGTCAATCGCTCGAATTGCTGAAAGCATCCAATCCTTACAAAGATTACGCATTTCCGGAAATTGTAACCGGCACCATCAAAGCTGCCGACGGCACGACCGATCTGTACTACCGACTTGTAAAACCGGTGGGAATGGACGAAACAAAAAAATACCCCGCTGTAGTTTATGTATATGGAGGTCCGCATGCCCAGCTGGTGAATAACACCTGGATGGCCGACGCACGGGGATGGGACATATACATGGCTCAAATGGGATTTGTTGTATTTACGGTAGACAGCAGAGGTTCTGCCAACCGTGGTGCAGCATTCGAACAGGTGATTCACCGTAACCTGGGTGTAAATGAAATGGCCGATCAGATTAAAGGAGTTGAGTTCCTAAAATCGCTTCCTTACGTAGATGGCGACAAACTTGGTGTACATGGATGGAGTTACGGCGGGTTTATGACCACCAACCTGATGCTGAGCTATCCCGACATATTCAAGGTAGGTGTTGCAGGTGGTCCGGTGATTGACTGGCAATATTACGAAATAATGTACGGCGAACGCTATATGGACACACCCAAAGAGAACCCGGAAGGCTACAAAAATGCCAACCTGAAGCTGAAGGCAGGCAACCTGAAAGGGCATCTCTTGCTTATTCACGGAGATATTGATCCGGTGGTTGTATGGCAGCACAGCCTTACCTTCCTGAAAGCTTGCGTGAATGAGGGAACCTATCCGGACTATTTCGTCTATCCCGGACACGAACACAATGTGATTGGAAAGGATCGTCCGCATCTGTCGGAAAAGATCACCCGCTATTTTATGGATTATCTGAAATAATAAACCGAATAAATACATAGAAAAATGAATATACTACTCGTTGGCTCAGGAGGTCGTGAACATGCACTGGCCTGGAAAATAAGTCAGAGTCCGAAAGTGGACAAATTATTTATAGCTCCCGGAAATGCCGGAACATCCACTGTGGGCATCAACGTACCGATGTCTGCAACCGATTTTCCCGCAATCAGGGAATTTGTATTGGCCAATCAGGTCACCATGGTGGTGGTTGGTCCGGAAGATCCGTTGGTAAAGGGAATCTACGACTTCTTCAAGAACGATCCGCAACTGGCATCCATCCCGGTTATCGGCCCCAGTAAGGAAGGTGCCCAGCTGGAAGGTAGCAAAGACTTTGCCAAAGCCTTCATGATGCGCCATAACATTCCTACCGCAAAATATAAAAGTATTTCTGCCGGCAACCTGGAAGAAGGTTACGCCTTTCTTGAATCGTTGCAGGCTCCTTATGTGTTGAAAGCCGACGGACTTGCAGCCGGAAAAGGTGTGTTGATTATATCCGACCTGGCAGCAGCCAAAAACGAGCTGAAAGAGATGCTTGACGGAATGTTTGGCGACGCAAGTAAGACCGTGGTAATAGAAGAGTTCCTATCCGGAATTGAGTGTTCTGTATTTGTGCTGAGCGACGGCAATTCATATAAGATCCTTCCCGAAGCAAAAGATTACAAACGCATCGGAGAGGGAGATACGGGCTTGAATACCGGAGGTATGGGAGCTGTTTCTCCGGTACCTTTTGCCGATGAAGTATTCATAAAAAAGGTGGAAGAACGCATTATCATTCCTACTGTACAGGGACTTAAATCCGAAGGTATCGAATATAAAGGCTTCATCTTCATCGGTCTGATTAAAGTGAATGGCGAACCGATGGTTATCGAGTACAATTGCAGAATGGGCGACCCCGAAACCGAGGTTGTGATGTTGCGTATCAAGTCGGACCTGGTAGACCTGCTGGAAGGTGTTGGTCAGGGGAATCTGCAAGACCGTGTGCTTGAGCAAGATCCGCGCTCCGCTGTAACCGTTATGTTGGTATCCGGAGGCTATCCCGGAGACTACGAAAAAGGAAAAGTGATAAGCGGACTTGATAAAACTGCAGGCAGTATTGTATTTCATGCCGGTACAAAAGAAGAAAACGGACAAATAGTAACCAACGGCGGACGTGTAATTGCTGTTAGCTCTTACGGCGAAACAAAAGCTGAAGCTCTGGCACAATCGTTCGATGTGGCCAATAAAATCTCGTTCGATAAAAAATACTTCCGTAGCGATATCGGATTCGATTTATAAATATGAGAAGAGATACGATAAGAAGACGCAATAATATATGCGGACCGGTACTGTTTACAAGCACTTTACTGGCCTGTATTCTTTGTTGGGCTGTAGGTTATTATTTTGCCGTAGGGTTTCCGCTCACTATCAACAGCAGCGACACTCCCCTGTGGAAAGTAGTCTGCCAAAGCCTTACAAGTAAAGAATCTGCCTACCTTATCGGATTTATCCTTACTATTGGCGGAGCGTTTTTATTGCACCGGGCCAATTACGCCCTGGGACTCATCCGCGAGAAAACGCTCCTGCCTTTTTTGTTTTATCTGTTGTATGTAAGCACCAATCTGGGCTTCTTTCCGTTAAAGTCGAACTCATTGGCTGTATTCTGCCTGATTTTGGCTATCTACGAATTATTCACCTCGTATCATAACCCCGAATCAAAGTCAAAAGCTTTCAACATCGCCTTTGTACTCGGTATCGGAAGCCTGTTGTGGATCCAGATACTCTGGTACCTTCCGCTGTTTTGGTGGGGTATGTACCAGTTGCGCTCCATCAGCGGCAAAACAATCCTTTCATCCTTTATTGGTGTGATTTCCGTATATTGGTTTTTATTGGGATGGAGTGTCTGGCAGCAGAATGTTACCCCATTTGTAGAACCATTCGGAGAACTGCTGGATATAAAGTTCTCGCTGGTGAAAAATGCCGGATGGATCGAGTGGACCGGAATAGGCTATGCTGCATTGCTCACTGCCATCGCATCCTTTAATATCCTTACCCACGAATACGACGATAATCTCCGTACCAGGCAGTTTCTTTCGTTTTTGATCGCCCTGTCGGTATGGTCGGCTTTCCTTTTCTTTCTGTACGACCACACGTCGGAAGAATTTATGGGAATGGCCTGTGTGCCTTCGGCCATACTCGTCTCTCATTATTTTACGGTTAACAAAGGCAAGGTGGTTAACTGGATCTTTTATGGCTCCATCCTGTTTTATTTTACCCTTATAAGCATCCAGCTATGGCAGAACTTATAGAATGGGGATACATCGGCGTCTTTATCGCCTCGTTTCTTGCAGCAACCGTACTTCCCTTCAGCTCGGAAGTGGTGCTTACAGGAGTTTTATTTGCGGGAGCCGACTACTGGCAATGTATGGTAGCGGCCACGTTG
This sequence comes from Macellibacteroides sp., assembly GCF_050251695.1. Lineage (NCBI taxonomy): Bacteria > Pseudomonadati > Bacteroidota > Bacteroidia > Bacteroidales > Porphyromonadaceae > Macellibacteroides > Macellibacteroides sp. The sequence goes on along the minus strand of NZ_JBFWMI010000029.1, from coordinate 1,981 downwards.
GGAAACTTTCTGGGAGGAATGAGCTGTTACTATCTGGGTATGCTGGGAAAAGTGGAATGGATTGAAAAGTACCTTAAACTGGATATAAAAAAGCTCGAAAAGGTACAGAACTGGATAAAAGGGAAAGGTTCCGTTATGGCTTTCTTCGTATTTTTGCCTGGCATCGGCGATTTTATTGCAGTTGCCTTGGGCTTTTTACGGGGTAACGTATGGATTGTTGCCATTTCCATGTTTCTGGGCAAAGCCATCCGTTATTGGGTATGGATGGAATTTGTATATAAAGTACAGGAATTCATATGAAAATCGTGAATCTCCAAAGTTACCCGGGTAACCTCGAAGATTCACGATTCTATTCAATAAAACAATGTTTCTTAGTTGTATTCTTTACCGAACTTCATCTGAGCGTCGGCTACAAACTGTTTGATACGCTGTTCGTCTTCTTTTTTGCAAATCAGCAATACATTATCGGCTTCGGCCACAATGTAATCATGCAGGCCCTGTATTACAGCCAATTTGCCCGGATCATCCAAAGCCACCACATTTCCAGAGCTTTCGTATAACAGAGCCCGGCTCTTCAATGAAGCATTATTCTGGTCATCTTTACGGGCAATATCAAATAAAGAACCCCAGGTGCCTAAGTCGGCCCAACCGAAATCCACACATAGCATAAACACGTTATCGGCTTTCTCCATAATTCCGTAATCGATGGAGATATTGAGACAATAAGCAAAGTTCTCTTTAATGAAATCGACCTCCTCATCGGTGTTGAACTTGTCTTTACCCATATCAAAGCGGGTGGCGATATCCGGCAGGTATTTTTCAAAAGCCTCCAGAATGGTATTTACATTCCATAAAAACAACCCCGAGTTCCAATAGAACTCACCACTTTCATAAAAGACCTTGGCAAGGTCCAGGTTAGGCTTTTCTGTAAAAGTCTTCACCTTTGTAAAATCGTCGGCCATCACCCCGCTGCTCTGGATATATCCATACCCCGTTTCAGGTCTGCTGGGCTTGATACCCATGGTAACCAGTGCCCGGTTCTGTTTTACAAATTCCAATCCTTTGGAAACATCCTTCAGGAAGACATCTTCCTTCAGAATTAAATGATCCGATGGAGCCACAACTATGTTGGCATTTGGATTACAGGCACGTATATGGTAAGCTGCGTAGGCAATACAGGGAGCCGTATTTCTGCGGGCAGGTTCAAGCAAAATCTGGCTGACAGACAATTCCGGCAGCTGTTCGTGTATTAGGGTTGCATATTGTTCATTGGTAACAATAAAGATGTTCTCCACAGGGATGATCTTGGCAAACCGATCGAAAGTCATTTGTAACAACGAACGTCCGGTTCCAAAGAAATCCAGAAACTGTTTCGGATAGCTTTCTCTGCTAAATGGCCAGAAACGACTTCCAATCCCGCCACCCATGATGACACAATAATTATCTTTCATGATTTAGGTTGATTTAATGTATTCAAACAGATACAAAGCTAAATAAATAATCTGTGATTTAATCTGCCTTTGAATTATATTTAAAAAAAAGTAATCAAACGTTTGCGCATTTAGAAAAAATCCATACCTTTGCCACGCATTTGAAAACAAATCAAATGCCCAGATGGCGGAATTGGTAGACGCGCTGGTCTCAAACACCAGTGGATTCACTTCCATGCCGGTTCGATCCCGGCTCTGGGTACCATAACCCAATCGAGTAGGAGGAAAACAAAAGTAGTTTTCTTCCTACTTTTGTTTTCCGACCTCTCCCACCACCGTACATGCCGTTCGGCATACGGCGGTTCTTTAATTACGATGCAGACGGCGATATAATCTCATTATTTGTGGATAACCTGCTCGGTCTAGACTCTCATCTGTAATTGCCCGATGCAGCACCCAGCTGTTGGCTATGTGCCAGTATCCTTTACGGGTATTAGCCCATTGCCAAGCCTGATGTTTGTTTATACCACATTTCTGGAGATTATGTGATT